>NZ_JBMRFR010000004.1:0-278036 GCF_049384845.1 Stenotrophomonas sp. CASM101
CCCCCCCCCCCCCCCCCCCCCCCCCGGCCCCTGACAGTTTCCTGCGCGGCCCGCCACGGAATGGAAGAAGAAAATCAAAGGCAAGAGCGGGTCGCGCGCTGCGCTTGCTCGTGTAGAGCCGAGCCCACGCTCGGCTTGCTGTTGCCCACGCCCAAAAGCAGCCGAGCACGGGCTCGGCTCTACAAAAGACCCTCAAACAAAGACGGACGCGGCGAAGCCGCGTCCCTCTTTCAAATTCCGCCCCGACAACCCCACGCTCTTCGATCCGTCACCGGAAATCTGTCAGAGGTGGGGCGGGAGGGGTCAGCGGGACCGTTGGCGCCATGGATGGCGCCATCGAGCCCCCATGGATGGGTTTACGGCGTGTCCCGCTGGCCCCTCCCGGCCCGCCCAGCTAGCAGCAATCCAGAGCCGCTCTTGACGTTGCTATTGCTGTTGCCGTTGCCGTTGCCTGCCGCAGGCAGCGCCCGCGGCCGCCGCCGCAACGGAAACCTCTTAGATCTTCTTCGCCAGCGACTCGGCCAGGCCGGTGTAGCTGCCCGGGGTCATCTCCAGCAGGCGCTGCTTCGCATCCGCCGGCAGCTCCAGCCCCTGCACGAACGCACGCATCGACTCGGCCGTGATGCCCTGGCCGCGGGTCAGCGCCTTCAGCTGCTCGTACGGGTTCGGCAGGCCATGGCGGCGCATCACCGTCTGCACGGCCTCGGCCAGCACTTCCCAGGCCGCGTCCAGATCGGCATCCAGGCGCTGCGGGTTCACTTCCAGCTTGCCCAGGCCCTTGGCCAGCGAATCCAGCGCCACCTGGCTGTGGCCGAACGCGGTGCCCAGTGCACGCAGCACGGTGGAATCGGTCAGGTCACGCTGCCAGCGGCTGATCGGCAGCTTCGCGCTGAAGTGCTCAAACAGCGCGTTGGCGATGCCGAAGTTGCCTTCGGCATTCTCGAAATCGATCGGGTTGACCTTGTGCGGCATCGTCGACGAGCCGACTTCGCCTTCCTTCAGGCGCTGCTTGAAATAGCCCAGCGAGATGTAGCCCCAGATGTCGCGGGCCAGATCGATCAGGATGATGTTGGCGCGGCGTGCGGCATCGCCGATCTCGGCCACGTTGTCGTGCGGCTCGATCTGCGTGGTGTACGGGTTGAATACCAGGCCCAGGCCGGTCACGAAGCGCTCGGCGAAGGCCGGCCAGTCCACGTCCGGGTAGCTGGCCACGTGGGCGTTGTAGTTGCCGACGGCACCGTTGATCTTGCCGGTCAGTTCGACCGCGGCGATCTGCCGGCGCTGGCGTTCCAGGCGAGCGACCACGTTGGCCAGTTCCTTGCCCAAAGTGGTCGGCGAGGCGGTCTGGCCGTGGGTGCGCGACAGCATCGGCTGGCCGGCCTGGGCGTGGGCCAGGGTGCGCAGGGTGCTGGCGATGCCGTCCAGGGTCGGCAGCAGCACCTCGCGGCGGGCCTGTTCCAGCATCAGGCCGTAGCTGAGGTTGTTGATGTCTTCGCTGGTGCAGGCGAAATGCACGAATTCCAGCGCCGGCGCCAGCTCGGCGTCATCCTTCAGCTGTTCCTTGATGAAGTACTCCACCGCCTTGACGTCATGGTTGGTGGTGCGCTCGATCTCCTTCACGCGCGCGGCCTGGGCCGGGCTGAAGCGGGCGGCCAGGTCGCGCAGGCGGGCGACGGCGGCGTCGGAGAACGGCGCCAGTTCGACGATGCCCGGTTCGGCGGCCAGCGCCAGCAGCCATTCCACCTCGACCGTGATGCGGGCCTTGATCAGGCCGTATTCGGAGAAGATCGGGCGCAGCGCGTCGACCTTGCCGGCATAGCGGCCATCGAGCGGGGACAGGGCGAGCAGGGCGGAATCGGACATGTCGGCAGGGCTGGGACGAGCGGCGGGGCCGATATTCTACGACGTGCCGGCGGGGCGTGCCCTGTAGAGCCGAGCCCACGCTCGGCTGCTTCGGAGAATCCGGCGCCCTGCGGGAAGCCGAGCATGGGCTCGGCTCTACAACACGGCCCTGCGGACGGAACGTTCTGGCCCGTCCTCGTCATCCCACGCTGCGGGCAAGGGAGTATCGTTGGCGCAGCCGCCAGCCCGGGAAGCGACACCCTGCCAGCCGCCGCTTCCCTTTCCCCAACTGAAGTAGTGCGGAGTTGATGCAATGAGCAAAGCTGCAAGCAAGGGTTTCAGAATCGAACACGACAGCATGGGCGAGCTGCAGGTGCCTGCGGACGCCCTGTGGGGCGCCCAGACCCAGCGTGCCGTGCAGAATTTCCCGGTGTCGGGCCAGCGCATGCCGCGCGGTTTCATCCGTGCCCTGGGCCTGGTCAAGGGCGCTGCCGCCGGCGTCAACGCCGAGCTGGGCCACCTGCCGAAGAACGTGGCCAAGGCCATCCAGACCGCTGCTGCCGAAGTGGCCGCCGGCAACTGGGACGCGCACTTCCCGATCGACGTCTACCAGACCGGTTCGGGCACGTCGTCGAACATGAATGCCAATGAGGTCATCGCCACCCTGGCCAACCGTGCCGGCAAGGCGGGCAAGACCACCGTGCATCCCAATGACCACGTCAACCAGGGGCAGAGCTCCAACGACGTGATCCCGACCGCGCTGCGCGTGTCGGCGGTGCTGGCGACGCACGAACAGCTGCTGCCGGCGCTGGTGCACCTGCGCAAGACCCTCGACAAGAAGGGCCGCAGCCTGCGCAAGGTGGTCAAGACCGGCCGTACCCACCTGATGGACGCGATGCCACTGACCTTCGAGCAGGAGTTCGGCGCATGGTCGGCGCAGCTGGCCTCGGCGCAGGAGCGCATCGAAGACAGCCTCAAGCGCGTGCGCCGCCTGCCGCTGGGTGGCACCGCCATCGGCACCGGCATCAACGCCGACCCGCGTTTTGGCGCGCAGGTAGCCAAGGCACTGAAGCAACAGACCGGTTTCAAGTTCGACAGCGCCGAGAACAAGTTCGAAGGCCTGGCCGCGCAGGACGATGCAGTGGAGTTGTCCGGCCAGCTCAATGCACTGGCGGTGGCGCTGATCAAGATCGCCAATGATCTTCGCTGGATGAACGCCGGTCCGCTGGCCGGGCTGGGCGAGATCGAACTGCCGGCACTGCAGCCGGGCAGCTCGATCATGCCGGGCAAGGTCAACCCGGTGATTCCGGAAGCAACCGTGATGGCGTGCGCGCAGGTGATTGGCCACCACACCGCGATCACCGTGGCCGGGCAGACCGGCAACTTCCAGCTCAACGTCACCCTGCCGCTGATCGCGGTGAACCTGCTCGATGGCATCGGCCTGCTGGCCAATGTGTCGCGGCTGCTGGCCGACAGCGCGATTGCCGGGCTGAAGGTGCGCCAAGACCGTGTTGCCGAGGCGCTGTCGCGCAATCCCATCCTGGTCACGGCGCTGAACCCGATCATCGGCTACGAGAAGGCAGCGGCCATTGCCAAGCGTGCCTACAAGGAACAGCGCCCGGTGCTGGACGTAGCGCTGGAAGACAGCGGCCTGGAGGAGGCCGAATTGCGGCGCCTGCTGGATCCGACCGCACTGACCGCAGGTGGCATCCACGCGGGGGGCGGTGGCGGCGGCGGTTGATGCGCCGGTCGTAGGGCCGAGCCCATGCTCGGCTGCTTCCTGGACCTGAACCGGGCATGGGCTCGGCTCTACAAGAGGAAACGCCGCCCTGGGGCGGCGTTTCTGCTTCAGCGACGGTCGGCGACGATGTTGCCGAAGGTGTCGGTGTAGTCCTTGAACTCGGGGATGCGCTGGACCAGGTCGGCCGGGATCACTTCCATGCCTTCCGGCGGCTGGATCTTCACCGGTTGCATGTTGGGATCGGCCGGGGCGGCGACCAGGGTGTTCTGGCGCAGTACCTGCAGCCGGCCGAACATCGTCTGCAGCATCTGCTTCTGCCCTTCGTCGAGCGGGATCTGGATCTCGTCCACCTTCATCGTGCCATCGCCGAGGATGATGATGTTCGGTGCCGGCGGGCGACGCACGGTCACCATCCCTTCGCTGACGGAAATCTTGGGCTTGCCGCGCTCGGCGCGGTGGTTGCGGTAATCCTTGTCACAGCCGACCAGGCCCAGGCAGAGCAGGGCGGCCAGCAGCAGGAACAACTTCTTCATGGCATTCGGTTCGGGGGCGTCCGGGGCCGACATTGTAAGCCGGTCGGCACGTTACGGCCGGCAGCGGGGCGCCACTGCCGGCCGGGTGCGCTGATCTGTCACAGGCCTAGCGCTGGACCACGGCGTCCTTGCCGCAGTCGTCGACGTCACTCTGGTCCATCGTGGCGTACGGCCTGAACGCGGGCAGCGATGCGGCCAGCGCCTGCTGGCTGGCCAGCATCGCCGGCATGCGGTTGCAGATGCGCTTGGCCTGGGCTTCGATCTTCTCCGCCTCGGCATTGATCCGCTTCTCGATGCCCTCGCTGTCGCCGCTGAAGATGCCCTTCAGGGCCTCTCCGGCAGCACTGGCGCCGAGCTTGGCACCGGCCAGGCCGACATCCATGCCGTCCATTGCAATGGCAACGACGTGGCCGCGGTATTCCAGCAGCTGCCGGCGCTGGGCCTCATCGGCCGGCACTTCCTTGCCGCCGATCAGCAGCCGCCCGTCCGGCGTGATCTCCGCACGCGGCTGCTTGTCGGCCGAGATCTTGATGTTGCCCTGGGCGATGTCCTTGCGGGCATCGTCCATGGCCTCCTTGACCGTCTGGCCGACCCCGCTGGTCGCCTCGGCCACGCTTTTGCCGACGGTGGTATCAGGCGTGGAGGACGTGCCGCCGCAGGCGATCAGCGGCAGGCACAGCAGGGTGGCAGGCAGCGGGCGCAACAGGTTCATGGTGTTCCCCTGGTAGTGTCTGGAAAAGGGTTACTTGCTGCGCGGCAGGGTGACCCGGCCGCTGACGTTGCGATGATCGACGTCACCGCTGCCGCTGCGATCGACGGTCAGGGTGCCGCGCACCCCGTCGACGTGGATGTCGCCCGAACCGTGGCTGCGGACATGCACATTGCCGCCGATATCGGCCAGATCGACCCCGCCGGAGCCGACCACGCCCACTTCAACGCTGCCCTGCACACGCTTGAACTCGATGTCACCCGAGCCCACGGTATCCAGCCGCGCGTTGCCACGCACATCGGTGATCTTCAGGTCACCGGAGCCGACGGTACCGGTGCTGGCGTCGCCGGTGATGTTGCGTACGGTGACGTCGCCGGAACCCAGCGAGAGCAGGTTCAGGGAGCCGCCGCCATCGATGTTGAGGTCGCCCGAACCCACTGCGGCGTGAATGCTGCCACGGGTTCCGCGGGCCACGGCGTCACCGGAACCGACGTCCACGCTGAGTGACTGCGCGTTTTCCACGCTGGCATCGCCGGAGCCGACCTTGAGCTGCAGCGGCAGGTTGTCCGGCACGCTGCCACGGATGTCCAGCCAGGCATAGCTGCTGCCCAGGCTGATGCCGCTGTCGCGGCCTTCGCGGCGCAGGCTGACCACCAGCTTGTCGCCTTCCTTCCGCTGATCCAGCACCAGCTGGTCCAACCATTCCTGGCTGGAGGCGCAGGCGCGACCATCCAGCTGGCCACCGCCCTTGCTGGCGACCACCTTCAGGTCATGCTGGTTCACCTCGAACACCACCGCCTTGGCGCCGGATGTCTCCAGCTTCAACGTACGGGCAGCGGTGAACTTGCAGTTAGGGGCATCGGCGGCCAGCGCCGACAGCGGCAACAGCAACAACGCAGAACAGGCGAGCAGGGAACGCATGGGTGGTGCCTCCGGATGGGTGGAGTCAGATCTCGCCGGCGCGCTTGCGCAGGCGGATGGCGAGGAAGATGAACACTGCACCGACGGCCGCACCGATCCACAGTTCCGGCATCGCCAGCGACTTCAGCTGCGAGGCAGGGGACATCAGGCTGACCACCGAGTCCAGATCGCGGCGCGACCCTTCACCTGCGCCGAGGCGATACAGCAGGTCCATGCCGGGTACGCCGCCCAGCAGCAGGCGGCCGACGATGTTCTGCCAGAACCAGCCGGTGGTCAGACCGAACAGCGGCATGATCTTGGTGGTGCTGACGATGACGCCGGCAAACAGCGGCAGCATCACCGCCCACAGGAACGGCTTGCTCTTGGCCCAGGCCGAGCACAGCAGCAGCCAGCCGGCGGTGGGCAGGGCCCACAGCGCGTAGACCGGAATCCAGCTCAGGTGGCCGGCAGCCAGGGTCAACGGGCTGGCCGGGCCCCAGATCAGGGTCATCGGGCTGCCACCGTGCATCAGCGCGACGATGCTGATGACCAGCATGAAGCCGAGCATGGTGATGATGCCAGCGATCACCGCGATCAGCGGGGCCACGATCAGCGCACTGATCAGCTTGGACAGCACCGTCTGGGTGTCCGACAGCGGCAGCGACTTCCAGAACAGGATGCTGCGGTCGCGGCGGTCATCGTACAGGGCGCCCAGGCAGTAGAAGAACACCACGAAGGCCAGGACCAGGAATGGCCACGCCGAGCTGAGCACGAGGGTCAGGTCGAGGCCGTTACCGAGATCGGCCAGGTCCTTGGCACTGATGTCGCGGGTGAGCAGCGCCAGGTCCAGGCCATTGATGTTCACATCTTCGCCGTCGATGTGCAGGCCGCCGTCGCGCGCGGCACGATGCAGCGCGAACAGGCCGAACGCGATGCCGATGGTGCTCATCACCAGCGAGATCAGTCCGGCGATCAACGGTGCATAGAGGAAGCCGCCGCGGTTCTCCCAATACTCGCGCTTGAGCAGCCAGCGCAGGGTGCCGATCGGGCTGACGGGGTGGTTGACGGCGTTCATGCGTAGGTCCCCTTCATGATGGCGACGAACAGGTCGGCCAGGCCCGGGATGCGGGTCTCGCCGAGGGAGGAAAGCTGGGCGCGCGGCACGCCATCGAACAGCATCACCGTCTTGCCGAACGCCAGGCTGCGCTCGTCGATCGGCTTCAATGCGCGGGCGGTGTCCAGCTGTTCGGCATTGACCAGCAGCTCGGTATAGCGCTGGCCGACGTCGTCCATTTCAGCGTCGAGCACGATGCGGCCATCACGGATGAACATGACGTCGCTGAGGATATGCTCGATTTCCTCCACCTGGTGGGTAGTGACGATGATCGTCTTCTGTTCGTCGAAGTAGTCTTCCAGCAGGCGCTGGTAGAACTCCTTGCGGTACAGGATGTCCAGGCCCAGTGTCGGCTCGTCCAGCACCAGGATGCGGGCATCGATGGCCATCACCAGCGCCAGGTGCAGCTGCACGATCATGCCCTTGGACAGCTCCCGCACGCGCTGCTTCGGCTGCAGCTTGGTGTTGGCCAGGAAGCGTTCGCAACGGGCGCGGTCGAAGCGCGGGTGAACGCCAGCGACGAAGTCGATCGCTTCGCGGACCTTCAACCAGCGCGGCAGCACGGCGACATCAGCGATGAAGCAGATGTCATTCATCAGTTCGTCGCGGTGCAGTCGCGGGTCACGCCCGAGCACGCTCAGGTCCCCCTCCACCGAGGTCAGGCCAAGAATGGCCTTCAGCGCGGTGGTCTTGCCGGCGCCATTGGGCCCGATCAGGCCGACGATGCGCCCGCTCGGGATGCTGAAGCTGGCGTTGTCGAGGGCGACCGTGGTCTTGTAGGCCTTGCGCAGGCCTCCGGCGGTGATGACCGCTTCACTTGCAGTGCTCTTCATCAGACTTTCCCCTGGGGCAGCAATTCGTCGAGGCTCAGGCCCAGGCGCTGGATGCGCTCCAGGACCGCCGGCCATTCTTCGTTGAGGAAACGGTCGCGCTCGCTGCTTCGCAGCTGCGTAGCCGCCTGCTCGGTCATGAACATGCCCAGGCCGCGGCGCTTCTCCACCAGGCCTTCGTCAGCCAGTTCCTGGTAGGCGCGCGAAACGGTGATGGGGTTGAGTTGATAGTCGGCGGCCACCTGGCGCACCGAAGGCAGGGCATCGCCCGGCTTGAGGATTCCGTCGAGCATCATGGCGATCACGCGCTCCTTCAACTGACGGTAGATGGGAGCGCCGTCGCTCCACTGGATGTCGCTCATGTTCAGCTCCGTGGGATCAGCGGCTGGGCGAACGAGAAATACGGCATGGACAGCGCGCTGTGCAGCCGACGCGGGGGAGGGGGGGAGGAGGGGGTGGCATTCCCTGCCGGGGAGAGCGTCGCGTCCTGCGCACTTTCGACAGCGGCAGAAGCAGGGGCGGTGGGCGTGGCCCACCAGGCCAGCACGAGCAGGGTCGAAACAGCGACGGCCGCGTGTGCGGTGAGGTTGCGACGGATCCGGACGTTCATGGCTTCCCCCTGTCTCAGGTGACTGGTGTTGTATGCAACTATAACACCGGCACGCCGGGGTGCAAGCCCCCACATCACCCAACTGATGGCAGGGGCGGTCAAGAACGCGCCATATCCATCCAGACAATTGATAATAAAGGAAAAATTGGTTGTGAAACCGGCTTCCCTGACCGCCTTCCATTCAGTCACGTCAATCCTATGTCAATGACGACGCGCCGCGGCCGTTTCCCACAGGCTGTCGCCAAGCCCGGCAAAGCTGTGCCACGGCGGGGCCGACAGGTGCCACAGGGCCCGGTGCTATAGTTCGGCCGATTCCCGGCCGATGCTGGCCGGACCCTTGAAACGGCTATTGCGGAACGTTCCCATGCCCCTGTCGACCGCCTTCCCGCACCGCTTCCGCGGCCTGTCCCTGTTGACTCTGCTGGCCCTCGGCCTGGCAGCCTCGGCCAATGCGCTGGCCGCCGACCTGCTCGACGTCAGCTACCGGCCGCTGGCTGGCAAGCAGCAGGTCAACCTGCAGCAGCGCTACCACGGCCAGGTGCTGCTGGTGGTCAATACCGCCAGCAAGTGTGGCTATACCCCTCAGTACGAAGGCCTGGAGGCGCTGCACAGGCAGTACGCCGGCAAGGGCTTCGCGGTGCTCGGCTTCCCGTCCAACGATTTCAAGGGCCAGGAGCCCGGTGACGAGAAGCAGATCCAGGACTTCTGCACCCTGACCTACGGCGTCAGGTTCCCGATGTTCGAGAAAGTGCATGTGGTCGGTCAGCAGGCCACGCCGCTGTACCAGCGGCTGACCGCAGCGACCGGCGTTGCGCCGGCCTGGAACTTCCACAAGTACCTCGTGGGCCGCGATGGGAAGGTCATCGCCCAGTTCGCCAGCAAGGTGACGCCGGACGATCCGCAGCTGATCGCGGCCATCGACAAGGCGCTGGCGGCCGCCGCCACGCATTGATATCCGGCACGCATGCCTCGACATCGACGGCATGCGTGCGACAATGATCCTTTTCGCGCCGACGTCGGCGCCCAGACACTTCCAGGAATGCAGCGAATGAAGATGGGAATGCGCGGCGCCGCGGCGTCGGTTCTGATTCTGGCGATGGGCACTTCGGGTGTCGCTCTGTCGCAACAACCGGCTGCCCCCGCAGCCGCCAAGGAGACCGCAACCTTGAGTTCCCCCAAGCAGAAGCTGGGCTACGCCATCGGCCTGGACGTGGCCAAGTCGTTCACTCCGATCGCCGATGAGATCGACGTGGCCGCGCTGCGCACCGCCGTGGAGCGTTCGTTCGAAGGCCTGCAGCCGCAGATCACCCAGGAACAGGCCAAGGCCACCGACGCGGCCCTGCGCCAGGTCGTGATGGCCCGCAGCGGCCAGCAGGTGCCGGGCGTGGCGCCGGGTTCGCAGCCGCCGAAGGTCGACCGCGTCAAGGTCTCGCAGATGATCGGTTCCTACTCGGTGGGCCCGTCGCTGGCGCAACTGAAGGATGACATCGACGTCGCCTCGCTGTTTGACGCGATCAGCACCGGCCTGAGCAAGGGACAGCCGAAGATGACGGAAGCTGACGCGACCGCCACCATTCAGGCCTTCATGGGCAGCAAGCAGGCCGAAATGCAGGCCAAGGCCGCCGCCGCTGCGCAGACCAACCGCGAGGAAGGCAATGCGTTCCTGGCCAAGAACAAGACCCAGCCGGGCGTGGTGACCACCGCGTCGGGCCTGCAGTACCAGGTGATCCGCCCGGGTAGCGGCGAGCGTCCGCTGCCGAGCAGCAAGGTGCGCGTGAACTACGAAGGCAAGCTGCTCAACGGCACCGTGTTCGACAGTTCCTACGGCCGCCAGCCGGCTGAGTTCGGCCTGGACCAGGTGATCAAGGGCTGGACCGAAGGCGTTGCGCTGATGCCGGTCGGTTCGAAGTACCGCTTCTGGATCCCGGGCGAACTCGCCTACGGTGAGAACGGCACTCCCGGCGGCCCGATCGGCCCGAACGCGACTTTGACGTTCGACGTCGAGCTGCTGGGCGTCCTGCCGTAAGTCATCGAGGAGCGAATACGGATATGCGCGTTGCGATTTTTGGTACGGGTTACGTTGGACTGGTGACCGGTACCTGCCTGGCCGATGTCGGTCATCAGGTGGTCTGCGTCGATATCGACCAGGCCAAGGTAGATGGCCTCAACCAGGGCGTCATTCCCATCTATGAGCCTGGCCTGGAGCCGATGGTGAAGGCCAACCACGCCGCGTCGCGGCTGGCATTCACTACCGATGCCGCGTCGGCGATCGCGCATGGCCAGGTAGTGTTCATCGCCGTGGGTACCCCGCCGGACGAGGATGGCAGCGCCGATCTGCAGTACGTGCTGGCCGTTGCCCGTACCATCGGCCGGCACATGAGCGTGCCCACCGTGGTGGTCAACAAGTCGACGGTGCCGGTGGGTACCGCCGACAAGGTGCGCGCCGCCATTGCCGAAGAGCTGGCCGCGCGTGGCGCGGACATCACCTTCGACGTGGTGTCCAATCCGGAATTCCTGAAGGAAGGCGACGCAGTCGCCGATTGCATGCGCCCGGACCGCATCATCATCGGTGCGACCAGCGATGAGTCGGTAGCGGTAATGCGCCGCCTGTACGCGCCGTTCAACCGCAACCACGACCGCGTGGTCGAGATGGACGTGCGTTCGGCCGAGCTGACCAAGTACGCCGCCAATGCGATGCTGGCAACCAAGATTTCATTCATGAACGAAATCGCCAACATTGCCGAACGCGTCGGTGCCGACGTCGAGCAGGTCCGCCAGGGCATCGGCTCGGACCCGCGCATTGGCTGGCACTTCATCTACCCGGGCGCCGGCTACGGCGGCTCGTGCTTCCCGAAGGACGTGCAGGCATTGGCCCGTACCGCCCAGCAGCATGGCCTGGAGCCGAAGCTGCTCAATGCAGTGGAAGCGGTCAACGATGCACAGAAGGGCCATCTGTTCGCCCTCATCCAGCGTCATTACGACAAGGGCGAGGACGAAGGGGTGCGCGGCAAGACCTTCGCCGTGTGGGGCCTGGCCTTCAAGCCGAACACTGATGACATGCGTGAAGCCTCCAGCCGTCGCCTGCTGGCGCAGCTGTGGGAAGGCGGTGCCACGGTGCGTGCCTACGATCCGGAAGCGATGCACGAATCGCAGCGCATCTTCGGCGAACGCGATGACCTGGTGTTCTGCAGCAATGCTGACGAAGCGCTGCAGGGCGCGGATGCCCTGGTCGTGGTGACCGAGTGGAAGCAGTTCCGCAGTCCCGATTTCCAGAAGCTGCGCGAGCAGCTGAAGGACGCGGTGGTGTTCGACGGCCGCAACCTCTATGAGCCGGCCGAAGTGGAAGCCGCCGGCCTGGCGTACTACGGCATCGGCCGGGGGCGTTCGCTGCATGTCTGATCTACCGACCGAACGCGAGCAGGCGCTGGAAGCGCGCCTGGTCGAGTTGGAGATGCGCGTGTCCTTCCAGGAACAGGCGCTGGCCGAGTTGAGCGATGCGCTGGCTGATGCCCGCATGCAGGGCATGCGCAATGCCGATGTGCTGCGCGTCCTGCTGGAGGACCTGGGCAAGGTCCGCAACGCACTGAATTCTTCCGATCCGGCGAGCGAACCGCCGCCGCCGCACTACTGATCCGAATCCTATGAGCGATACCCTCCGCGACCAGCTGATGGGCCTGGGCTTCAAGCCCGCGCCCAAGCCCGAGCGCAAGAATGATGGCCCCCGCCGTGACGGCCGCCCGCAGGGCAAGGGTGGCAACGGCAATGCAAAGCCGCAGGGCGCAGGCAAGGGCGAGCACAAGCCCGGCGAGCGTCGCGGGCATGGCCATGGTGGGGCGGGCAAGCCCGGTGGGCAGGCGCGTGGTGGCCAAGGGCAGCAGGGGCCGCGCAAGCCGCGCAGCGCCGAAGAGATGGACCTGGCCAAGGCCTATGCGATCCGTGCGCAGCGGGAGAAGGAAGAGCGCATCGAGGCCGAGCGCCTGAAGCAGGAAGAAGCACGCGTGCGCCGTGAGGCGAAGGCCAAGCTGGAAGCGCTGCTGCAGGGCAAAAGCCTCAATGCCGAGGAGGCGGACATTGCCCGCCACTTCCCGTACGGCGGCAAGATCAAGCGCATCTACGTGACCGCCGAACAGCTGACCGCGCTCAATGCCGGTGAACTGGGCGTGGTCCAGCTCAACGGCCGCTACCTGCTGGTGACCGCCGAGGTGCTGGCACAGTGCGAGGCAGTGTTCGCCCCGTCGGTGGCGCTGAAGGTCGATCCGAATGCGCCGGCCGAGGAAGATCCGTACGCGGACCCGCAGTACCAGGTGCCGGACGACCTGGTCTGGTAACTGCATCTGCCGCATGATGAAAACGCCGGGCCCTGCCCGGCGTTTTCGTTACCGGGCGCACGCAGTTCTGCGGCGCGCGCGTATCAGCGGCAGGCTCAGCGCGAAGAAGCAGAGCAGGGCGCCGATCAGGGCAAACCCGCTAGCCGCCAGGAATGCGGTGCGGCCATCGTCGATCTTCCACAGCTGGCCGGCAATAAGCGCGCCCAGCACCCCGCCGACACCCGACGAGAATCCATAGAGCAGTCCCTGGCCGTGGCCATTGAGACGACCGGGGAAGTAGGTCGCCAGCATCTGCATCGCCGCCGCAAAGAACGCGGCAAAGCCCAGCGCGTGCGCGGTCTGCGCCAGCAGCATTACCGGCAGGTTCTCCGGGAACAATGCGGTCACGGCCCAGCGCAGGCAGGAACTGACCAGTGCGATCAGCAGCATCCAGCTGGCGTCGTAGCGGCGGAAGAAGCGGCCGATGGTGAAGAACACGCCCACTTCGAAGACCACGCCGATGGTCCACAGCAGGCCCAGGGCGGAGGTACGGTAACCGTGATGGTCCATGTAGACCGAGAAGAACGTGTAGTACGGGCCGAACGACAGCTGCTCCATGAATGCGGCCAGGAAGAACGCCAGCACCGGCGGTCGGCGCACGATCTGCCAGAAGCCGCTGGCATCCCCCGCCGTCCTGCCGATGTCGCGCGCGTAGTGGTTGCTGAAGGCCGAGGCAACCAGCAGCACGAACAGGGGCAGCATCATCCAGGGCAACAATCCGGCGTGGCTGCCGGCGCCATCGCCTTCGATCAGCCAGCCGAACAGGGTGACCACGGCGATGAAACCGAGCGAGCCCCAGACCCGGATCAGCCCGTAGCGATGGCTGTCGTTGCCCAGGTGGGTGAGGGTGATCGACTCGAACTGCGGCATCACCGCGTTGTAGAAGAAGCAGAACACGATCATCGCCGGGTACATCCACGGCTGCGGCAGGGGCAGCAGGAAGGCGGCGAAGCTGAGCAGGGTCAGCACGCAGCCGACGCGCAGTAGGCGGATCGGTCGCGGTGATGCGGCCGCCAGCGAGGTCCAGGCACTGGGTGCGATGACGCGGGTGGCGTACCACAGGCCCATCATCACGCTGATCGCGGTCACGCTCATCCCGCGCGCGGTCAGGAACAGGCTCCAGTACGGCGTGAACGCGCCGAGCGCCGCGTAGTAGAACAAGTAGAAACTTGAGAGGCGGGCAACGGGAACGGTCATCGCGGGAATAATGCACGGTAGCGCCGGGCATAGTCGGTGACCTGTTCGCGGCTGAGCCGTCCGACAACGAAGTACTGGCTCTGCGGATGGCTGAAGTAGTAGCCGGAGACAGCGGCCGTGGGCAACATCGCGAAGCTCTCGGTCAGTTCCATGCCAGCGTTCTTCTCAGCCTGCAGCAGGTCGAACAGGCGGCGCTTCTCGCTGTGCTCGGGGCAGGCCGGGTAGCCCGGCGCCGGACGGATGCCGCGGTACTGCTCGTCGATCAAGGCTTCGTTGTCCAGCGTCTCGGCGCGGTCGTAGCCCCAGAATTCTGTACGCACGCGCTGGTGCAGGCGCTCGGCCAGTGCCTCGGCGAAGCGGTCGGCGAGGGCCTTCAGCAGGATCGCGTTGTAGTCGTCATGCTCGGCCTCGAAGCGCGCGATGTGGGTGTCGATGCCGATACCGGCAGTGACCGCGAACGCGCCGATCCAGTCCTGCTTTCCGCTGTCGGCTGGTGCAATGAAATCGGCCAGGCAGAAATCCGGGCGCTCGGCCGGCTTGTCCACCTGCTGGCGCAGGAAGTGCAGGGTGGTCTCGCCCTGTGGGTGCTGCACGCGCACGTCGTCGCCGACGCTGTTGGCCGGCCACAGGCCGAACACGGCCTTGGCGGTCAGCCACTTCTCGCCGACGATGCGGTCGAGCATCGCGCGGGCATCGCGGTACAGCTCGCTGGCCTGGCTGCCGACGATCTCGTCGGTGAGGATCGCCGGGAACTTGCCGGCAAGCTCCCAGGCCTGGAAGAACGGCGTCCAGTCGATGTAGTCGACCAGTTCGGCCAGGGGATAGTCGTCGAACACGTGCAGGCCGGGCTGATTCGGTGCCGGTGGCGTGTGACTGTCCCAGCCGCCCTGGAATTTCTGCCCGCGCGCTTGTTCCAGCGTGACCAGACGCTTGGCGTCGCCCCGGTTGCGGTGGCGCGCGCGGATTTCGGCATAGTCGGCTTCGTTGGCGGCAACGAAGGCCTCGCGCAGATCACGCGAGATCAGCGACTGCGCAACGCCAACCGCGCGCGATGCATCCTTCACCCATACCGTCGGCGCCTTGTAGTGCGGGTCGATCTTCAGCGCGGTGTGCGCACGCGAAGTGGTCGCACCCCCGATCAGCAGCGGCAGGTCGAAGCCCTGGCGCTCCATCTCGCGGGCAACGTGGCTCATCTCCTCCAGGGACGGGGTGATCAGCCCGGACAGGCCGATCAGGTCTGCGTTGTGCTCGCGGGCGGCATCGAGGATCTTCTGCGCCGGCACCATCACGCCGAGGTCGACCACGTCGAAGTTGTTGCAGGCCAGTACGACGCCGACGATGTTCTTGCCGATGTCATGCACATCGCCCTTCACCGTAGCCATGATGATCTTGCCGTTGCTCTTGGCGGTGTCACCGCTGCGCGCCTTTTCCGCTTCGATGTAGGGCAGCAGGTAGGCCACGGCCTTCTTCATCACGCGCGCGGATTTCACCACCTGTGGCAGGAACATCTTGCCGGCGCCGAACAGGTCGCCGACGATGTTCATGCCGTCCATCAGCGGGCCTTCGATCACATCCAGCGGGCGGCTGGAGGCCTGCCGGGCCTGTTCGGTGTCTTCCTCGACGAAGGCATCCAGGCCGTGTACCAGGGCATGCGCCAAACGCTGTGCCACCGGCTTTTCGCGCCAGGCCAGGTCTTCGGTCTTCGCCGCGCCCTTCTTGCCCTTGTAGCGCTCGGCGATCTCCAGCAGACGCTCGGTGGCATCGCTTCGGCGGTTGAGGATCACGTCCTCGACGCGCTCGCGCAGGTCCGGCTCCAGGTCGTCGTAGATCGGCATCGCGCCGGCGTTGACGATGCCCATGTCCATGCCGGCGGCGATCGCGTGGTACAGGAACACCGAGTGGATGGCCTGGCGTACCGTTTCGTTGCCGCGGAAGGAGAACGAGACGTTGGAGACGCCGCCGGAGACGTGGCAGTGCGGCAGGGTCTGCTTGATGATGCGGGTGGCTTCAATGAAGTCCACTGCATAGTTGTCGTGCTCTTCGATGCCCGTAGCGACGGCGAAGATGTTCGGGTCGAAGATGATGTCCTGCGGCGGGAAACCGATCTCGTCGACCAGGATGCGGTAGGCACGGGTACAGATTTCGACCTTGCGCGCGCAGGTGTCGGCCTGCCCGTTTTCGTCGAACGCCATCACCACCGCAGCAGCACCGTAGCGCAGCACCTTGCGCGCGTGCTCGCGGAACAGCGCCTCGCCTTCCTTCAGCGAAATCGAGTTGACCACGCTCTTGCCCTGCAGGCATTTCAGGCCGGCCTCGATCACGCTCCACTTGGAGGAGTCGACCATCACCGGGATGCGCGCGATGTCCGGCTCGGACATGATCAGGTTCAGGTAGCGGGTCATCGCCGCTTCCGAGTCGATCAGGCCCTCGTCCATGTTCACATCGAGGATCTGCGCACCGCTGGCCACCTGCTGGCGGGCCACGTCCACCGCTTCTTCGTAGCGGCCTTCCTTGATGAGCTTGCGGAACTGCGCACTGCCGGTGACGTTGGTGCGTTCGCCGACGTTGATGAACAGCAGGTCCGGGGTGATGACCAGCGGTTCCAGGCCGGACAGGCGGGTGAGAGGCGTGCTGCTCATGCGGCGTGCTGCTCCCGTGCGCCCGGCAGGGCACGCGGTGCCAGCCCGGCCACAGCCTGGGCGATCGCGCGGATATGGTCGGGGGTGGAACCACAGCAGCCACCGACCAGGTTCAACAGGCCATCCTCGGCGAAGCCCCGCAGGGTGGTGGCCATCTCTTCAGGGGTTTCGTCGTACTCGCCGAACGCGTTGGGCAGGCCGGCGTTGGGGTGGGCGCTGACGTAACAGTCGGCGACCTGCGAGAGGGTTTCCACATGCGGGCGCATCGCATCGGCGCCCAGCGCGCAGTTCAGGCCGATCGACAGCGGTCGCGCATGCGCCAGCGAGGCGTGGAAGGCTTCGGCAGTCTGTCCGGACAAGGTGCGCCCCGACGCGTCGGTGATGGTGCCGGAGATCATCACCGGCAACCGCGCGCCACGTGCATCAAAGGCCTCTTCCAGCGCATACAGCGCGGCCTTGGCATTGAGCGTATCGAAGATGGTCTCGACCATGAGCGTGTCGGCGCCGCCGTCGATCAGGCCTTCGATGGCTTCGCGATAGGTGTCGCGAAGCTCGTCGAAGCTGGTGTTGCGGAAGCCCGGATCGTTCACGTCGGGACTGATCGAGGCGGTGCGGCTGGTCGGGCCGATCACCCCGATCACGAAGCGCGGCTTGCCGGGCGTGGTCGCTTCCGCCGCGTCACAGCAGGCGCGCGCGACGGCCGCACCGGCTTTGTTCAGTTCGTACACCAGGTGCTCGAGGTGGTAGTCAGCTTGGCTGACCGAGGTGGCATTGAAGGTGTTGGTCTCGACCAGATCCGCGCCTGCCTCCAGGTAGGCGGTATGGATGTCGGCGACGATCTGCGGCCGGGTCAGCAGCAGCAGATCGTTGTTGCCCTTCAGATCATGGCCTTCGGGCACGCCGTGGTCACAGCCGGGGCCATGCGCATGGTCGTAGCCACCGGCGAAGCGCTCGCCACGGTAATCGTCTTCCTGCAGGCCATGGCGCTGGATCATCGTGCCCATCGCGCCGTCGATGATCAGGATCCGCTCGCGCAGGGCGTCGAGCAGCGTGTTGGCACGATCGGGATGCAACCAAGGCAGGGCAGGCATGGCGGTCTCGGGCTCAGGGCTTGTTGGCGATCAGCGAAATCACTTCAAAGTGCGGCGGGCGTTTCTCGCGGGTGACCGTCTCCAGGCTGGACACCTGCAGGCCGGCCTTGTCGACGAACCTGCGCAGCTCCTTGTCGCTGAAGCCGAGGTTGACATGGCCATAGGCCTCCACGGCGGCCTTGTGCTCGTGGCGCGCCAGGCTGCACAGCAGCAGCCGGCCACCGGGCCGCAGCACGCGCGCGGCTTCGGTCACCGCCTGCGCCGGCTTGCTGGCGTAGGTCAGCGCGTGCATCAGCACGACCAGATCGAAGCTGGCATCCTTGAACGGCAGTGCATGCATGTCGCCCTCGCGCACTTCCACATTGGGCAGCCGCCGCAGGCGCTCGCTGGCGGCGGCAACCACGCGCGCGCTGGTATCGATGCAGATGTAGCGCTTGGCATGTGGGGCTACCAGTTCGGCCAGCACGCCATCACCAGAGGCGATATCCAGCACGTCGCCGGTCTCCAGCAGCGGCAGCGCGGTGCGGGCCAGCGCCTCCCAGGTACGGCCCGGAGAGTAGTGGCGTTCCATGTCGCCGGCCACGCTGTCGGCCCAGTTCTGGTCCGAGGCGCGGTGCGCCAGCACGGCGGCGACGCGTTCGGCATCCTGGCGCAGCAGCGGGTCATCGCTTCCGTTGCTCAAGGCATGCCACAATGCACGCTGCGCCGGGTCCAGCTGGGCCTCGTCGAAGCGGTAGTAGGCCGACACGCCGGCACGGCGGTCGCGGACCAGGCCGGCTTCCTTCAGGCGTGCCAGGTGGGTGGACACGCGCGGCTGCGCCAGCCGGGTGATCGCCGACAGTTCGGCCACGGTCAGTTCCTCCTGCTCCAGCAGCGCCAGCAGGCGCACGCGAGTGGCATCGGCGAACACCTTCAGGCGGGTCGACCAGTCTTCCAGATCCATAAACATCTACCTATCGCGATATAGAGATATATTCGCTGAAGGGGCTGTCGCGGTCAAGTCGCCAGCGTACGGAAACTGCCGGGCCCCGGTACAATCGGAGCACCTGGGCGCGCCGTATGCGGCCCATAACTTCATGTACCCGGGAGGGTGTTGTGGATTTCAGCTTTACCGAAGAGCAGTTGATGCTGCAGGACGTGGCGCGGCGCATCGCGCAGGAAAAGATCGCCCCCAGTGCGGAGCATCATGACCGCACCGGCGAGTTCCCGCTGGACAACATCCGCCTGCTGGGCGAGAACGGCCTGATGGGCATTGAAGTGCCGACCGAATACGGCGGTGCGGGCATGGACCCGGTTGCGTACGTGCTGGCGATGGTGGAGGTCGCCGCCGCCGACGCAGCCCATTCGACCATCATGTCGGTCAACAATTCGCTGTTCTGCAACGGCATCCTGACCCACGGTACCGAGCAGCAGAAGCAGACCTACGTACGTGCCATCGCCGAAGGCACGGCCATCGGCGCGTTCGCGCTGACCGAGCCGCAGTCCGGTTCCGATGCCACCGCCATGCGCTGCCGCGCGGTGAAGCAGGCCGACGGCACCTTCGTCATCAATGGCAAGAAGAGCTGGATCACCTCCGGTCCGGTGGCCAAGTACATCGTGCTGTTCGCGATGAGCGAGCCGGACAAGGCCGCGCGCGGCATCACCGCCTTCATCATCGATACCGACAAGGCCGGTTTCGGTCGTGGCAAGACCGAGCCCAAGCTGGGCATCCGCGCCTCGGCCACCTGCGAGATCGAGTTCAACGACTACGTGGCGCAGGCCGAAGACGTGCTGGGCCAGGAAGGCGAGGGATTCAAGATCGCCATGAGCGTGCTCGATGCCGGTCGCATCGGCATCGCTTCGCAGGCCGTCGGCATCGCCCGAGCCGCCTATGAAGCGACGATTGAATACGTCAAGGAGCGCAAGGCATTCGGTGCGGCCATCGGTACCTTCCAGATGACCCAGGCCAAGATTGCCGACATGAAGTGCAAGCTGGACGCCGCGCTGCTGCTGACCCTGCGCGCGGCGTGGGTGAAGGACCAGGGCAAGCGCTTCAGCAATGAGGCTGCCATTGCCAAGCTGACCGCCTCTGAGGCGGCAATGTGGATTACCCACCAGGCCGTGCAGATCCACGGCGGCATGGGGTATTCCAAGGAAATGCCGCTGGAGCGCTACTTCCGTGATGCCAAGATCACCGAGATCTACGAAGGTACTTCGGAGATCCAGCGCCTGGTGATCGCACGCAACGAGACCGGGCTGCGCTGATGGACACGACGGGGCGGCGATTGCCGCCCCGTTTCCTCTGCGCTGTCAACGTGGCAACCGGCAAACGATATCCTTTCCATTCCATTCACAGACGATCTGAAGGGATTCCCGTGGCATTCCCGGATGCATGGTCACGCCGTAGAGCCGGGCGGAGTCAACCCATCGTTCGAGCTCGCCGGCATCGTCAAAGCGATAGTTGCCGATGAAGCGCCGGGCCATCTCTGGATCGGTTGCCGCACCATCCGGAATCTTGTTGCCCTTGGCGTCACGGCTTTCACCTTGCACATAGCGGGCTTGATCAACCGCAGAAGGCGTGATGACCAGCGTGGTTTTTGAACCATCGCGCCATGTGATCCGATAGATGGCGCTGTCAATGCCGACGGTCTTGCTGACGAAGCTCAGGCCGATCGAGGAAAGGAATGTTGCCATGCCGTTCCAGGCGGCCGACGATGTTGTCGCCCCCGTGAAGGCCTTGCCGATGTCAGCTTCCAGCCTTGATCGCTCAGTGGCCATCTGAACGACATCGTAGGCGTTGAGGTTCTTGTGCTCTTCCGGGAAGCTTATGCCGTTGGCGTATTGCGGGTCATCAGGATGAACCTCGTACTGGACTCCTCTTCCGGCCCGCTGCCGCGGCGCGAACTGTACGGTTGGCACGTTGTTGTCGAGCATGCCCATGATCCGATTGAAGGATGCGTTGATTGGCCCGGGAATCTGCGCCCTTGTTGCGCGATAGCGCCGTAGCTCGCGATCGTATTCCACATCGAAACCATGGATCCGGCGCTGCTGGAGGTCGGCGACGATGGTCGGCCCCGTACCCGAGGAAAGCGCCAATGCGCGCGGGTCACGACAGTTGTCGCAGACGAGGACGCCTGCCGCGTGGCTGTCCTGGATGCTGCTGGCCGCGAAGAGCGCGCCAAACAGCAGGGCAGGGCAGCTGAAGAATCGTAGTGGTGCTCTTTCCATGATCAGTCTCCTGGAGGGCTTCGGATCGATTGCCGTCGAGACATCTGGATAGCAGCGATCCGGGCGTGCCGCATTTCTGTGTGCCCATGAATCCGGGGTGGGTGGCTTTCTGCGAACACGGTAGACGCCTTGAGCGCTTCGGTGTCGGGTGATGCCTTCCGGCGCAGCGGTCGAGGCTTCTCAATACAGGCCGTATGCGACCGGTCTCCGTGCAGTCGATGTGTCAGCGATCCATTGGCATTCCGGCTCGATGAGCGCAGAATGCTCCGCCGTTCATGGACACCACCACATGCTCATCTATCGAGGCGCGGGGCTGCTGATCCTGCTCACACCGATCGCTGCCGTGCTGCTCATCCTCATCCTGTTCCCGGATCCAGTGGTGGGTCGCGGCAATACTTCACTCGGCCAGGTCCTGCTGGCGTTCGGCCTTGGCTCGGCAATCAATACGGTGCTGGGTTTTGTGCTCAATCGAAAGCCGCGTGCACATGGCCTGCATGCTCCGCATCACTTCTTCTTCCTGCCGATGCAATGGCCTGCGATGGCGGTTGTGGCGGTGTGCGTGGTGGTGGCGCTGCTGCGCTGAGACGTTGCCCGAACAGCGCCAACCGAGGTTGGCATGGATGCAGAAGCGGCAACAAAAAAGGCCCCGGATCGCTCCGGGGCCTTTTCGTTTCAGCGCACCGCCGGATCAACGATCCGGGCGGTGGGCGGACTCTGCGTCGCGCTGGCGCTCCATGAACTCCTTCGACGGTTCATCCAGCTTGTCGCCCAGCATGCGGCGCACGACCACGAAGAACACCGGGATCATCAGCAGGCCGAGCAGGGTGGCGAACAGCATGCCGCCGATCACGCCGGTGCCGATGGCGTGGCGGGAGTTGGCGCCGGCGCCGGTGGAGATCGCCATCGGGATCACGCCCATGATGAACGCGAACGAGGTCATCAGGATCGGGCGGAAACGCAGGCGGGCCGCTTCGATGGTGGCATCACGCAGGTTCTTGCCTGCTGCGCGCTGCTCCACCGCAAACTCCACGATCAGGATCGCGTTCTTCGCCGCCAGGCCGATCACGGTGATCAGGCCGATCTTGAAGAACAGATCGTTGGGCAGGCCGCGCAGCATCGACAGGCCGAGGGCACCCAGCACGCCCAGCGGCACGACCAGCAGCACCGCCACCGGGATCGACCAGCTTTCATACAGGGCGGCCAGGCACAGGAACACCACCACGATCGACAGCACCAGCAGCAGGGTCGCCGCGTTGCCGGCCAGGATTTCCTGGTAGGACATGCCCGACCAGTCGTAGCCGAAGCCGGCCGGCAGGTCGTCGTTGACGATGCCTTCCATGGTCTGCATCGCCTCACCCGAGCTGGTACCCGGTGCCTGCGAACCGACGATGTTGATCGCCGAATAGCCGTTGTAGCGGCTCAGCGACGGCGGCGCCGACACCCATTCGGACTTGACCACCGTGTTCAACGGGATCATCGCGTTGGTGCCATCGGCGTTCTGGGTCAGGCTGGACGGGCTGTAGAAGCTCTTCAGCGATTCCTGGCCAGTGCGGTACGGACCATCGGCCTGCATGGTCACGCGCTTGATGCGGCCTTCGTAGAAGAAGTCGTTGACGTACACCGGGGCCAGCATCAGCTGGATGGTGCTGTACACGTCCGACACCGACATGCCCATCGACTGCGCCTGCACGCGGTCCACGTGCAGCTGCAGTTGCGGCGCGTTTTCCAGACCGTTGGGGCGCACGCCAACCAGGTGGTCCGGCTTCTGCGCGGCCTGGCCGAGCAGGATATTGCGGGCCTGGGTCAACTGTTCGTAGCCGGCACCGCTACGGTCCTGCAGCCACATGTCAAAGCCACCGAACTGGCCCAGGCCCTGCACGGTGGGCAGGTTGACCACGAAGATCTGCGCTTCCTTGATGCCGTAGAACGCGCCGTTCATGTTCTGGATGAACTCGGGCGCGGTGAACTTGCGTTCCTCCCACGGCTTCAGGCGGATGAAGCCCATGCCCACGTTCTCGCCGGAACCGACGAAGCTGAAGCCGGCCACCTGCAGCATGCCTTCATAGCCATCCTGCTTTTCCAGGATGCCACGCATCTGCGCGAACACTTCGTTGGTCTGGCCCTTGGTCGAGCCCGGCGGCAGCTGCACGATCGCCAGCGCATAGCCCTGGTCTTCTTCCGGCAGGAAGCTGCCCGGCATGCGGGTGAACAGGAAGCCGCACAGCGCGGTCAGCACCACGAACAGGATCATCCAGCGCGGCGCATGGCGCACCGCAGAGGTGATGTGGCCCACATAGGTGTGGCTGATCTTGTCGTAGTACTTGTTGAAGGTGCGGTAGACGATGTTCGGGTTATCGTTGTGCGTCGGCTTGAGGAAGGTCGCGCACAGCGCCGGCGTGAAGCCCAGGGCCAGGAACGCCGAGAATGCCATCGAGATGGCGATGGTCAGCGCGAACTGCTTGTAGATCTCACCGGCGGCACCGCCCTGCAGGGCGGAGGGGATGAACACCGCGGCCAGCACGACGGTGATCGCCACCACCGCACCGGTGATCTGGGTCATCGCTTTCTGCGTGGCAGGCTTGGGCGCCAGGCCCTCCTCGGTCATGATACGTTCGACGTTCTCGATCACCACGATCGCGTCGTCGACCACGATGCCGATCGCCAGCACCATCGCAAACAGCGTCAGCTGGTTGATGGTGAAGCCGATCATCCACATGCCCAGGAAGGTACCGAGCAGGGCGACCGGGATCACCAGGGTCGGGATCAGGGTGGCGCGGAAGTTCTGCAGGAAGATCAGCATCACCAGGAACACCAGCAAGACCGCTTCAAACAGGGTCTTGACCACTTCCTGGATCGAGATCTTGACGAACGTGGTGCTGTCGTACGGCGAGAACCAGGTCACCCCGGACGGGAAGCTGGGCTGCAGCTCGTCCATCTTGGCGCGCACCGCTTCGGCCACGTTCAGGGCATTGGCGCCCGGCAGAAGCTGGATGGCGAAGGCGCCGGTCGGCTTGCCGTTGTACTGGGTGTCGAAGCCGTAGTTGTTGGCACCGAAGGCGACGCGGGCGATGTCCTTCAGCAGCACGCGCGAACCGTCAGCGTTGGCGCGCAGGATGATGTTCTCGAATTCCTGCGGCGAGCTGAAGCGGCCTTCGGCCGAGACCGTGGCGGTGAAGTGCTGGCCTTCCGGCGACGGGTCCGAACCCAGCGCACCGGCGGCGAACTGCACGTTCTGCGCACGTACCGCGGCCAGTACCTGGCTGGCCGACAGGCCATAGCCCTGCATCTTCTCCGGGTTCAACCAGATGTTCATGGCGTACTCGGAACCGAACTGCTGGGTGCTGCCGACGCCGGGGATGCGCGAGACCTGGTCGAGCACGCGCGAACCGACGATGTCGTTCAGGGCGTCACGGTTGATGGTCGGGGTATCGGACTGCAGCGCCACCACCATCAGGAAGCCGGCGTTGGCCTTGGCCACCACCACGCCCTGCTGGGTCACTTCCGAGGGCAGGCGCGGCGTGGCCAGCGAGACCTTGTTCTGCACCTGCACCTGGGCGATGTCCGGATCGGTACCGGTCTCGAAGGTCAGGGTGATCTGCGCACGGCCGTTGGACGCGGACGAGGAACTGAAGTACAGCAGGTGATCGATACCGGTCAGCTGCTGCTCGATCACCTGGGTGACCGATTTTTCCGTGGTGTCGGCACTGGCACCCGGGTAGGTCGCCGAGACGGTGACCTGCGGCGGGGCGATGTTGGGATAGGACTCCACGCCCAGGTTGAGGATCGCGATCACGCCGCTGAGCGAGATCAGGATCGCAACCACCCAGGCGAAGACTGGATGTTCGATGAAAAATTTAGGCATGACGGAAGGTTCCCGTTACTGCTTGTTCGAATCGGTGGCGGCCGGCTTGGCCGCATCGGCCTGCTCGGGCTTGGCAGCGTCGGCCGGTGCCTTGCCTGCGGCCGGTGCAGCGCCCGCCGGAGCGGCGCCGCCTGCGGCAGGCTTGCCGTTGGCGTCTTGCCCCGGGGTCCACGGCTTGGCCACCGCCGGTGCACCTTCCTTGACCTTCTGCACGCCGGCCACGATCACCTTGTCACCGGCGGCCAGGCCGTCGCTGACCAGCCAGTTGCCGTTCTGCGCGCCATCGGTCTTCACGTTCTTGCGCACGACCTTGCCGTTGGCGCCGACCACCATCACGTAGCCGCCGGTGGTATCGCGCAGCAGGGCCTGCTGCGGTACCAGGTAGGCGTTGTTGCGCTCGCCCAGGTTGGCCTGGAAGCTGACGAAGGCACCTGGCAGCAGGATCTGCTGCGGGTTCGGCAGCACAGCGCGCAATGACACTGCACCGGTGGCCGGGTCGACCGTAGTGGAGGAGAAGTCCAGCGTGCCCGGCTCGCTGTAGGTGCTGCCATCGGCCAGCTTCACTGCCACCGTCGCCTTGCCGTCGCCGGACAGCGCCAGCGCGCCCTTGGCCTGCTGCGCGCGCAGCTGGGTCAGTTCGTCCACGCTCAGCGAGAAGTTCACGTACAGCGGGTCGAGCTGATCGACGGTGGTCAGCAGGGTCACATCGCCCTGGCCGACCAGCGCGCCCTCGGTGACCTGCTGCTTGTTGGCCACGCCACTGATCGGCGCGGTCACTTCGGCGTAACCCAGGTTGATCCGCGAGGAGGTCACGGCGGCTTCGGCCTGCTTGACCGCGGCCAGCGCGGTGCGCTCGGCCGACTCGGCGTTGTCCAGGTCGGACTTGGAGACGAACTGCTGCGGCGCCAGCGAGCGTGCACGGTCGGCGGCCACCTTGGCGTTGGCGTAGGTCGCGCGGGCCGAGGCCAGCTGCGCTTCAGACGCATTGAGCGAGGCACGCAGCGGCGCCGGGTCGATCAGGAACAGGGTCTGGCCCTGCTTGACCTGCGAGCCTTCCTGGTAGACGCGCTTGAGCAGCACGCCCGGCACCCGCGCGCGCACGTCGGCACTGCGGAACGGCGACAGGCGGCCGACCAGCTCACGCTGCAGCGGCAGGGTCTGCGGCTTGGCGTCGATCACGCCCACCTCCGGCGGCGGGGGCGTCTGCTGTTCCGGCTTCTTGCAGGCAGCCAGCGCGACAGCAACGGCGCACGTCAAGGCAAGGGTGCGGAGTGGGGCGGTCATCAGGAGGAACTCCGGGGTTGGTTTGTAGACGGGGCCGCCGACGGCTGTGGCGCGAAGGCGCGCAGGAAGCTGTCGACGGAGAACTCTGCCCAACGCCGACGCAGCAGTGCGTCATCACGGTGGGGGGTATGGAAACGCTGTTTGTCGAAATCCTGACCGGCAATCATGCTCAGCAGCAGTTCGGCCATGAAGTGCGGGTCGTCATGCCGGAGCTGGCCACGCATGCAAACGGTTTCAATCCATTCAGCAAGATGAAGCGTCAGCGCGCCGGCACCGTGCCGGTACAGCGTACGCGCCTCTTCGGGAAACTGGGCCGCATCGGCGGCAATCAGCCGGCAGGCCTGGCCCACGTGCGGTTGGTTGAAGTGCTCCAGGAAGTCAATGGCGAACTGGAGCAGGCTGGCACGCAGGTCGTCAGTGCGGAGTGCACGGACCATGGCGCCGGTGGCGTGGCCGACATGGCGCTGCATCACCCGGCGCAGCAGCTCCTGCTTGCTGCCGTAGCGCGAGTACAGGGTCTGCTTGGAGCAGCCCGCATGCTGGGCCACTGCGTCCATGCTCATCTGCATGCCCTGCTGGGCCAACAGCTGGCGTACGGCTTCGAACACGCGCTCATCGCGTGCGTCGAGGGCAACGGGGAGGTAGGCCGGATTCACGCGGTGGACTATACCGTCCAGTTCAGGATTGTGGAATCGAAACGGCGTTGCCGCGTGTGTCTTCCGGTAACACGCTTTGCCGATCCTGTCGCCAGAGCCGAACCGGGCGCCATCACCCTACCGGCGCGAACTGAATAGGCGTCTAAACCGCAGCAAACCCGAATCTGCTTATTCCGTCCTGCAGCAAGGCCTTTTCCCGCGGTAGGGCTACAATTTCATTTTCCCAACTGAGCAAGCGCATCGCTCTGCCATGAAACCGCAAAAAACCGCAGCCAAGACCGTGAAAAACAAGACCAAACCAGCAGAAGCGGAGGTCGCAGTGACCGCTGGTTTCTCCCTGGAGCCGGTGTACACGGCCTTGCGCAAGCGCTACCCCGCGGCCGCACAGGCCGAAGCAGTGGCCTTTGCCACTGACTTCTACAAGCGTATGGAGGCGGACGAGTTCCCGCACCACAGCGCTGAAGAGTGGGCCGCTCTCGCGGCTGAGACGCTGGAATTCGCCCGTGCCCGCAAGGCTGGCAAGGCCAACGTCCGCGTGTTCAATCCGACCGCGAAGGCCAACGGTTGGGAATCGCCGCATACCGTGCTGCAGATCGTCAACGACGACATGCCGTTCCTGGTCGACACCGTCACCATGTCGCTGGCCGAGCAGGGCGTGGGTGTCCACGTGCTGGGCCACCCGGTGCTGCGCTTCACCCGCGACAAGGCCGGCAAGCTGGTCAAGGTCGGCGAGGGTGATGCCGAGTCGGTGATGCTGCTGGAGATCGACCGCCAACCGGCCGACGCCATGGCCGCCATCGAACAGGCCATCAACAAGGCGCTGGATGAAGTGCGTGCGATCGTGCGCGACTGGCAGCCGATGAAGGACAAGGCGCTGGCACTGGCCGACGACCTGGGCAGCCGCCAGCTGCCGGTCGACGACGCGTCGCGCGAGGAAGCACAGGAGTTCCTGCGCTGGGCCGCTGACAACCACTTCACCTTCTTCGGCTACCGCGAGTACCGCGTCGAGAAGCAGGGCAAGGAAGAGGTGCTGGCGCCGCTGAACGACACCGGCCTGGGCCTGATGCGCGGCAAGGACAAGTCCGCCGCCCGTCCGGTCAAGACCCTGGCCGCGCAGGGCCTGAACACCACGTCCGGTTTGAAGGACGCGCTGATCCTGACCAAGACCAATGCCCGTTCGCGCGTGCACCGCGCCGGTTACATGGACTACATCGGCGTGCTGGAGTTTGACGCCAAGGGCAAGATCATCGGCGAGCAGCGTTTCCTCGGCCTGTTCACCTCCAGCGCCTACAACCGTCGCCCGTGGGAAATCCCGCTGGTGCGCCAGCGCCACGAGCACGTGATGAAGCAGTCCGGCCTGGCCCCGGCCAGCCACAGTGGCAAGGCCCTGCGCCATATCCTGGAAACCCTGCCGCGCGAAGAACTGTTCCAGTCCAGCGAGGACGAACTGTTCCGCACCGCGATGGGCGTGCTGGGCCTGCAGGAACGCGTGCGCAGCCGCCTGTTCCTGCGCCGCGACAAGTACAGCCGTTTCATCTCCGCGCTGGTCTACCTGCCGCGCGAGCGCTTCAACACCGACGTGCGCCTGCGCATCGAGGCGATGCTGAAGGACGCGCTGCACGGCGAGTACGTGGACAGCTCGGTGGTGCTGGGCGAATCGCCGCTGGCCCAGGTGCACCTGATCGTGCGTCCGAAGCCGGGTGAAATGCTCGACGTCGATACCGCCGAACTGGAGCAGAAGCTGGCTCAGGTCCTGCGCAACTGGCAGGACGACCTGCGCGAGGCGCTGGTGGCCCGCCATGGCGAGACCGAAGGCCTGCGGATCGCCGCCCGCATCGGCAAGGCGCTGCCGGCCGGTTACATCGAAGACAACAGCACGGCTGTTGCGGCCAACGATGTCAGCCAGCTCGACGCGCTGACCGGCCCGGACGACCTGCGCCTGAGCCTGCAGGCCGTGCCGCGCGAAAGCGGTGATGGTCTGCGCCTGAAGCTGTATCGCCAGCTGGACGACATCCCGCTGTCGGACGCGCTGCCGATGATGGAAAACATGGGCCTGCGCGTGATCGCCGAGCGTCCGTACCGCCTGTCGGTCGACAACGCCCCGGTATACGTGCAGGACTTCGAGGTCGAGTCCACCGCTGGCGCGATCGATGCCGCCAGTGTCGATGAAGCCTTCGGCGAGACCTTCGCCCGCGTCTGGCACGGCGATGCCGAGAACGATGGCTTCAACCGCCTGGTGCTGGCGGCCGGCCTGCACTGGCGCCAGGTCGCCATGCTGCGTGGCTACTGCAAGTACCTGCTGCAGACCGGCGTGCCGTTCTCGCAGGCCTACGTGGAAGGCACGTTCGCGCGCTACCCGCTGCTGGCCCGTCTGCTGGTCGAGCTGTTCGAAGCCCGCTTCGATCCGGCCACCGGCCACGAGAGCAAGGACGACATCGCCGCCGGCCAGGCCCAGCTGAAGGCCCACTTCGATGTGCTGGCTGCTGGCGACGAGGCCACCCTGAAGGTGCTCAAGACCGTGGTCGACGCCCGCAAGGGCGACCGTGACGCGCAGATGCAGGCCGCGCGCGATGCGCTGCTGAAGCTGATGGACCGCGTGTCCAGCCTGGACGAGGACCGCATCCTGCGCTCGTTCATGGGCGTGATCGACGCGACCCTGCGCACCAGCTACTACCAGACCGATGCCAACGGCCAGCACGGCCATGTCATCAGCTTCAAGTTCGATTCGGCGCTGGTGCCGGACCTGCCGAAGCCGCGCCCGTACCGCGAGATCTTCGTGTACGGCCCGCGCGTGGAAGGTACCCACCTGCGCTTCGGTGCGGTTGCGCGTGGCGGCCTGCGCTGGTCGGATCGTCGCGAAGACTTCCGTACCGAAGTGCTGGGCCTGGTCAAGGCACAGATGGTCAAGAACACCGTCATCGTGCCGGTCGGCGCGAAGGGTGGCTTCTTCGCCAAGACCCCGCCGGTGAACGGCGACCGCGATGCGATCTTCGCCAACGGCGTGGCCTGCTACAAGCTGTTCATCCAGGGCCTGCTGGACATCACCGACAACATCGTCAACAACAAGATCGTGCCGCCGGTGGATGTCGTGCGCCACGACATGGACGATCCGTACCTGGTGGT
The DNA here is from genome assembly GCF_049384845.1 of Stenotrophomonas sp. CASM101. Lineage (NCBI taxonomy): Bacteria > Pseudomonadati > Pseudomonadota > Gammaproteobacteria > Lysobacterales > Lysobacteraceae > Stenotrophomonas > Stenotrophomonas sp. CASM101. Next base: position 29,706 of record NZ_JBMRFR010000004.1, read on the forward strand.
GGCCGCCGACAAGGGCACCGCGACCTTCTCCGACATCGCCAACGGCCTGGCCGTCGCGCACGGCTTCTGGATGGGCGATGCGTTCGCCTCCGGTGGTTCGGTCGGCTACGACCACAAGGGCATGGGCATCACCGCGCGCGGTGCGTGGGAATCGGTCAAGCGCCACTTCCGTGCGCTGGGCCGTGACAGCCAGAGCCAGGACTTCACTGCGGTCGGCGTCGGCGACATGTCCGGCGACGTGTTCGGCAACGGCATGCTGCTGTCGCGCCACATCCGCCTGGTCGCTGCGTTCGACCACCGCCACATCTTCCTGGACCCGAATCCGGATGCGGCCACGTCGTTCATCGAGCGTGAGCGCCTGTTCACCCTGCCACGTTCGAGCTGGGCGGACTACGACACCAAGCTGATCAGCAAGGGCGGCGGCGTGTACCCGCGCAGCCTGAAGTCGATCGAGATCACCCCGCAGGTGCGTGAGGCGCTGGGCCTGGACGAGAACGTCAAGGCGCTGTCGCCGAATGATCTGATGAGTGCGATCCTGAAGGCACCGGTCGACCTGCTGTGGAACGGTGGCATCGGTACCTACGTCAAGGCCGCCAGCGAACAGCACAGCGACGTCGGCGACCGTGCCAACAACGCGCTGCGCGTGAACGGTGGCGAGCTGCGCTGCAAGGTGGTGGGCGAGGGCGGCAACCTGGGCATGACCCAGCTGGGCCGCATCGAAGCTGCCCAGGCTGGCGTGCTGCTCAACACCGACTTCATCGACAACTCGGCCGGTGTCGACACCTCCGACCATGAAGTCAACATCAAGATCCTGCTCAACGATGTGGTGCGGGCCAAGAAGCTGACCGTCGAGCAGCGCAACAAGCTGCTGGCGTCGATGACCGATGAAGTCGCCGAGCTGGTGCTCAACGACAACTACCGCCAGAACCAGGCGCTGAGCCTGATGGAGCGGATGGCGGTCAAGCGCCTGGGTTCCAAGCAGCACTTCATCCGCACCCTGGAACAGCAGGGCCTGCTGGATCGCCAGATCGAGTTCCTGCCGTCCGACGCCGAGCTGTCCCAGCGCAAGGCGCGCGGCCAGGGCCTGACCCGTCCGGAACTGTCGGTGCTGCTGTCCTACTCCAAGCTGGTGGCGTTCAACCAGCTGCTGGATTCGGACATCCCGGAAGATCCGTACCTGTCCAAGGAACTGCAGCGCTACTTCCCGACCCCGCTGCAGAAGAAGTACGCCGACGCGATGGAGCGTCACCGCCTGAAGCGCGAAATCATCGCCACGGCCGTGACCAACCAGACCATCAACCGCATGGGCGCCACCTTCCTGATGCGCATGCAGGAAGACACCGGTCGTTCCATCGCCGAGGTCGCCAAGGCGTACACCATCAGCCGTGAAACGCTGGATGCACGCGCGCTGTGGGCGCAGATCGATGCCCTCGACGGCAAGGTGCCGGAGTCGGTGCAGATCGACGCACTGGAAGTGATCTGGAAGCTGCAGCGTTCGTTCGTGCGCTGGCTGCTGTCGCGCCCGGGCGCGATGCCGGGCATCACCGAAGCGGTCAACCGCTACCAGGGACCGTTCAACGACATCCGCGTTGCCTCGGGCGTGCTGCCGGATTCGCAGCGTCCGACCTACGAGGCCCTGGTGGCCGAGTGGAAGGAAAAGGGCCTGCCGTCTGCACTGGCACAGCAGCTGGCCGAACTGCACTTCCTGGAACCGGCGTTCGACATCATCGAACTGGCCCGCACCCGCAAGCTGAAGCCGGTGGACGTGTCCAAGGTCCACTTCCGCCTGGGCGATGCCCTGCAGCTGCCGTGGCTGTTCGAGCAGGTCGATGCGCTGGAGGTCAATGGCCGTTGGCACGCCGTGGCACGTGGCGTGCTGCGTGACGAACTGGCAGCCAACCACCGCAACCTGGCCGGGCAGGTGCTGGGCACCAAGGGCAACAGTGCCGAGGCCAAGGTCGCTGCCTGGATGGGCCGTGATGACAACAGCCTGCGCTTCACCCTGGCGATGCTGGCCGAACTGGCCGAGCAGAAGACCCTGGACTACCCGACCGTCTCGGTCGCGGTGCAGCGCCTGGGCCAGCTTGCTGCCCACGGCGCGTAAGTGACGTAGCGCCGGGCCATGCCCGGCCTGCGTGGAGAAAAGGAGCGGCCCCGCGAAAGCGGGGCCGTTCTGCATTGCCTTGGTAGTGCCGGCCGCTGGCCGGCAACTGCATGAACCGTTATCGGCTGAAGCTGCCGGCCAGCGGCCGGCACTACCGGGTATGCTCTTGCTGGCACACCCACCCGGATCCACCGATGAGCGACACCCCCCGCATCGCTTTCCTGGCCAGCAACACCGAACCGGCGCAGATGGCGCGCGCGGCCATGATCTCGCGTTATGGCGATCACGCGCCTGAGCAGGCCGACGTGCTTTGCCCGCTGGGGGGCGACGGTTTCATGCTGCAGACCCTGCACCGGCACGGGCACCTGGGCAAGCCGGTGTTCGGCATGAAGCTGGGCACCGTGGGCTTCCTGATGAACCAGTACCGCGGCGACGATGACGTGCAGGCGCGCATCGCCCGTGCCGAACCGGCCAACCTGCGCCCGTTGGAGATGGTGGCGCTGACCGAATCGGGCACCAGTACCGGGTCGCTGGCCTACAACGATGTTTCACTGCTGCGCCAGACCCGGCAGGCTGCGCATATCGGCATCGACCTGAACGGCCAGGAGCGTGTGGCCGAACTGATCGGTGACGGCGTGCTGGTCGCCACCCCGGCCGGCAGCACCGCCTACAATTATTCCGCGCACGGCCCGGTGTTGCCGCTGGGGTCGCATACCATCGCGCTGACGCCGCTGGCCCCATATCGGCCGCGACGCTGGCGCGGGGCGATCCTCAAGGCCGATACCGAAGTGCGCTTCCGCGTGCTCGATCCCTACAAGCGTCCGGTCAGCGTCACCGCTGACTCGCACGAGACCCGCGACGTAGTGGAGGTGACCATCCGCGAGTCCAGGGACCGGCGCGTGACCCTGCTGTTCGACCCGGAACACAACCTGGAAGACCGGATCCTGAGCGAACAGTTCGTTTTTTGAGGACAATGGGCGGCCGGCCCTGCCGACCGCTTGAAGGACCCCCACCGATGGGCGACAACTCCCCCCGTTTGCTGACCGTCGCGGTCACCTCGCGCGCGCTGTTCGACCTCGAGGAAAGCCATGCGCTGTTCGAGAGCGATGGCGTGGCGGCCTATGCAGAATTCCAGCGCCAGCATGAGGACGACATCCTCGGACCTGGCGTGGCCTTCCCGGTAGTGCGCAAGCTGTTGGCCCTGAACCAGGGCGCCAGCCCGGAGGACCCGCGGGTCGAGGTGATCCTGCTGTCGCGCAATTCGGCCGACACCGGCCTGCGCATCTTCAATTCGATCCAGCACTATGGCCTGGGCATCATCCGCGCGACGTTCACCGCCGGCGAGCCGACCTGGCCCTACGTGAAGCCGTTCGGCACCGACCTGTTCCTGTCGGCCAACCCCGAATCGGTGCGCAGCGCGCTGCGCCATGGCATCGCGGCGGCGACCATCCTGCCCAAGCCGCCTGGCGAGACCGCAGCCGCAGCGGCCGACCAGATCGACATCGGTCGCCCTGCCGGGCAGCTGCGCATCGCCTTTGACGGTGACGCGGTGATCTTTGGTGACGAGAGTGAACGCATTTCGCGCGAGCAGGGCGTGGAAGCCTTTGGCCGCCATGAGCGCGAACGGGCCCGCGAGCCGCTCAGCGGCGGTCCGTTCCGTGGCTTCCTGTCAGCGCTGCACACGCTGCAGGAAGTATTCCCTGCCGGCGAGAGCGCGCCGATCCGTACCGCACTGGTGACTGCGCGTTCGGCGCCGGCCCATGAGCGGGTGATCCGCACCCTGCGCGAGTGGGGCGTGCGCCTGGACGAAGCGCTGTTCCTCGGCGGCCGGCACAAGGGGCCGTTCCTGCAGGCGTTCGGCGCCGACATCTTCTTCGACGATTCGCAGCACAACATCGACAGCGCCCGCGAGCATGTGGCTGCCGGCCACGTACCGCACGGCGTCGCCAACGAGGGATAGGGCGGATTCGACCGGCAGGTGCCAACCGTTGGTTGGCACTGCCGTCAGGCCACGGGTCCGATTAAGGGCTGCCCGACATCCCCAGCTGCAGATCCACCACCTTCCAGCGCAGCCCCTGCGGCTCCAGTACCACCTTCATCGGCGGCTGGCCCGGACCGCGATCGACATCGATCACGAAGCGGTCCAGCGCTTCGAAACGGTGTTCGGCATTCTTCAACGGTCGCGCCGGTTCGGTCGGGCCGAAGGCATCGCCGCCCTGCAGTTCATTGCGGCCGCGCTTCCACAGCACGTGGCCCTGCAGCATCGCGCCGATCCCGGTGGGGGTCACCATGGTGTCCACCGCGGCACCGCCCAGCTGGTCGCCCAGCCCGTACAGCAGGGCACCGAAGGGACTGGCCGCCACGTCCGGGCCGGCCTGGCGCACCAGGTAGTCATTGAGCTGCGCGCGCAGGCTGCTGCGCACGCGCGGGAAATCGACGTAGCGTTCCAGGCGCGCGGTGTCGCGCTGCTCGATGGCCTTGGAAAGGCCATTGACGGTCAGGTAGGGGCCGCCGAACCACCAAGCCGCCAGGGCCAGGACCAGCAGCACAACCAGTGCGGAGAGCTTCTTCATGGCGGACAGACTGCCGCAACGGCGGCAGTGCGGGGTGAAGACTCAATGACTGGGCGAACCACGGCCATCACCGAAGGCATCGACCAGCTGTTGCCGTTCCGCCGGGGTCAGCGCCTCAAGGCGCGTCGCCAGCACTTCGTCCAGGCTGCCGGTGCGGGTGGTGCCCAGAATGCCGCTGGCGACGCCGCGATGGCCCAGGGCGTAGGCAAACGCGGTCTGGGCGGGGCGCTGGCTGTGGATGGCGGCGATGGTGTGGCGCATCCGGCGTGCGCTGTGCATCAGGGAGCGGCTGCTTGGCTTGAGCCAGGCTCTGGCCAGGTACCAGGCGTCGGCCGGGCGCGGCAGGCGGGCCCGTGATGGCAGCAGGTGGCCCTGCGCCAGCACGGTGCCGGCCAGCACGCCGATACCGGCCGCGTGCAGCCGGTCGATGAGGGGTTCACGATCCTGCTGCAGGGCGTTGTAGTCCAGAAGCACCACGTCGAACAGCGTGGGATGGTCGATCATCCAGCACAGGGTCGACGCCGTGTGCGTATTGATGCCGGTGTGCCGGATCAGCCCGCGTTCGCGCAGTCGCTGCAGTGCGGCCAGCAGGTCATCGTTGATGTCGTGCTGGCTGGCACCGTGCAGCTGGTAGATATCGAGGTAATCCAGGCCGAGGTTGCGCAGCGAGGCTTCGCAGCTGGCGGTGATGGCCGCTGGCGAAAAATTGCGCTGCTCGGCGCCGCTGACGCCGGCCTGGCCGGTCAGCGTGCCGCCCTTGCTGGAGATCACCAGCGAATCGCGCGGGTATTGCTTGAGCAAGGAGCGCAGGATGCGGCCCAGCCGCGGCTCGGCGTGGAAACCGGAGTAGTTGTGACCGGTGTCCAACAGGTTCACGCCCTGTGCCAGTGCATGCTCGACGACGTGCGCGGCCGACTGCTCCGGGAAGCGCCGATGCCCCCAGAAGCCGGAGCACCCAAGTCCGACCGGCGAAACCGCCAGGCCGGTGCGGCCCAGCGTGCGCCGTTGGTGCGCCAACGGCATCAGAATTCCAGGTCCAGCGCTGCGCACAGATAGTCGACGAACGGGCCGAGCGCGGCCAGATCCTTGCCCAGCGTGGACAGCAGGCGTGGGCCGGTCATCGTGGCGTCATCCAGCGGGCGCCACATCACCCAGTTGCGGTGCTTGAGGTCGTCGATGAACTCGAAGTCGGCCGGGAAGCCGCGCGGCGGACGCACCAGCTTTTCGCTCTCCTCGAACTCGAAGCGCCTGCGCAGCGCAGGTGCATGAGCCGCGGCCTTCCAGCTGCCCGGATTGTCGAGGATGAAGTGGCGCACGCGGCGCTGGGTTTCCGGTTCCGGGTGCCACAGGCCGGCACCGACAAAGCTCTCGCCTGGCTGCAGGTGCACATAGAACGAGGGCGCGGCCACTTCGCGACGGCGCTCATGGAACAGGCGCGCACCCTGCCAGGTCTTGTAAGGCGATTTGTCGTTGGAGAAACGCGCGTCGCGGTGGATGCGGAACAGTGAGCCGCCGACGCCGCGGGTATCGGCGCGGAAGTGTTCGCTGACCTCGGCAAGGGCTGGCTGAAGGTCACCCAACAGGCGCAGGAACGGCTGTCGCACATGCTCTTCGTACTGCTGGCGGTGGTCGTTGAACCACGCCTTTTCGTTGTGGCGCGCCAGGCTGCGCAGGAACTTGAAGCTGGCGTCCGAGAAATAGGTACTCACAAGGTCTCCTGCAGGTGCTGGCCCCAGTCGCGCAACGATTGCAGCAGGGCCTGGCGCCGCGCGTCGTCGGGCGACTCGGCGGCCAGCGCATCGAGCTGCTGCTGGTACTGGGGCAGGTTGAGTTCGCCCAGGCCGCCGTCTCCCAGCAGGCGCTGGCGCCGGTAATCCTGCCAGCGCTGGCGTTCAGCCGGCGCGAGGCTGTCGGGATGATTGCGCGCACGGTAGCGGAACAGCAGCTCCGGCAGGCGCGGGTCGCGGAAGCGGCCTTCCAGCGCGGCCAACTGCTCCGGTGCGGTCGTGCGGGCCAGCGCCAGCAGCGGTTTGTCGCCGTTGCCGAGGAAGCCGTCGTACAGGGAGGCATCGACGTCGGCCACGGTGGCCGCGCGCGGCTGGTTGTAGACCTGGCGCGCCTTCTCGGCAAGCTGAGGGGCGAACCCGCGCAGCCGTTCAACCTTGGCCTCGATCGCGGCCACGTCCAGGCCCAGGCGCGCGTGGTCGTCGCCACGAAGGTGGTTCCAGGCGACCAGGGCGGGCACCTTGTTCAGGTGCACTTCCTTCAGCGGCACCCGTGCCACGCCCTCGGGCAGTTCACTGGCGCGCAGGTACAGGCGCTGTGCGATCACCTCGGCCGGCAGGGCCAGCAGGTCGTCGATGTCGCCGTCCAGGTCGAACACGATCACCCGGTTGCTGATCGTCGGGTGCACGGCCAAGGGCAGCACCGGCGCCGCGCACAGACGGCTGGCGGGGTAGCGCATGGAAATGTGCAGCACCGGCGTCATCGTGGTGACATCCAGCAGGGTGCCGACGAAACGCTTGTCGCGCAGCTTCAGGGCGTAGTCCCACAGGCGCGGCTGCGACTGCTTGAACAGCCGTGCCATGCCGATCGTGGCTCGCACGTCGGATAGCGCTTCGTGCGCATCACCCTCGCGCACGTTGTTGGCTTCGGCCAGGTGCTCGAGTTTGAACGAGGTGGCACCGTCCTCGCGCAGCGGCCACTGGATGCCATCCGGGCGCATCGCGCGCATCAGCCGCAGCATGTCCAGCAGGTCCCAGCGCGAATTGCCGTTGCGCCACTCGCGTTCGTATGGGTCATGGAAGTTGCGGAACAGGCCGTAGCGGACGAATTCATCGTCGAAGCGCAGCGTGTTGTAGCCCAGCGCGCAGGTGCCGGGTCGCGACATCAGTTCGTTGATGCGGTCGAAGGCTTGGGACTCGCTGATGCCTTCGGCCAAGGCCTGCTGCGGGGTGATGCCGGTGACCAGGGTGGCCATCGGCGAGGGCAGCAGGTCATCGGCCGGGCGCACGAAGAAGCTGACCGGCGTGTCGATCTCGTTGAGGTCGGCGTCGGTGCGGATGGCGGCGAACTGCGAGATGCGGGTGCGCCGTGGATCCTGGCCGAAGGTTTCCAGGTCGTAGAACAGGAAGCTGTCAGCCATCAGTGCGCACCCTCCAGGACCGGTAGCTGCGCGTGGATCTGCGCTTCCAGCGCCGCCCAGTCGATGTTGTCCAGCGACTCGTGGCCGACCGTGGCCGCCGCCAGCAAATCGCGCTGCAGTTCGGTGCGGCGCAGCGCTTCGGCGTACGGCGTGTGCAGGAAGGTGACCATCGTGTAGTGCGGGACGAAGCGGGTCGGCCAGCGCCGCTGCAGTTCCTGCTCCAGTTCGCGCTGCAGCAGGAACGAGGGATCGGCCACGCGGTCGCGCATTTCCAGGTAGTTCTCCAGCGCCATCTGCTGGATCGCGCGTGCATTGGGTTTGCGCTCGGCCTCGAACGCAGCGAACGCACTTTCCAGGTCATCCGCCTCCATCAGGTGACGGGCCAGCGCAACGCAATCCTCGAACGCGCAGTTCATGCCCTGGCCGTGGAACGGCACCATTGCATGCGCGGCGTCGCCGATCAGTACGGCGCGACCCTGCTGGTGCCAGCGCTCCAGGGTGAGCGTGCCGAGCAGGCCCGGCGGGTGCTGTTCCCAATCCACGCGCAGGTTCGGGATCAGCGGCAGCGCGTCCGCGAACTCGCGAGCGAACAGCGCCTCGGCCTGCGCACCGGTATTGATCGTGGCAAAGCTGGGATCGCCCTGGTTGGGCAGGAACAGGGTGACGGTGAAGGTGCCTTCATGATTGGGCAGGGCGATGCACATGTAGTGGCCGCGTGGCCAGATGTGCAGCGCGTTGCGCTCGATGCGGAAGCCCCCGTCTTCGGCCGGCGGAATCTCCAGCTCCTTGTAGGAGTGATCGAGGAAGGCGATGTCCTCGCCCAGCGGCGCGCGCCGGTTCATTGCCGCACGCAGCGCCGAACCGGCACCGTCTGCACCGATCAGGGTGTCGAAGCGGATGTCGTGCGGGCTGTCATCGCGGTCATCGATGAAGCGGGCGTAGCCGGCATCGAAATCAACGGTGTGCAGGCGGCGATGGAAATGCACGGTGGCCCCTGCCTGTTCGGCCAGTTCCAGCAGCGTGGTGTTCAGGTCGCTGCGGTGGATCGACCAGATCACTTCGCTGTCATCACGGCCATAGCGCTGCAGCTGCGGTTCGCCGTCGCGTGGATGCACCATGCGTCCGCGCATCATCACCGCGCGCGCCATCACCTCGTCTTCCACACCGGCCTGGCGCAGGGCGTTGCGCCCACGCTCGGCCAGCGCCAGGTTGATCGAGCGGCCGCTCTCGTAGTCGGCCACGCGCGGATCGCCGCGGCGTTCGTACAAGGTGATGCGCCAGCCCTGGCGTGACAGCAGGATGGCCAGCAGGGAGCCGGCGAGGCCGGCACCGATAATGCTCAACGAGCGGGAGGCGTGTGCGATCAACGAACTGTCCAGCAGTAGGGGAGGGACCGGCTCAAAGGCCTGCCCAGGCTTCCACTTCCTCGACGAAGTGGTGCACGTCCAGGTAGCGGTTGTAGAGCGGGGTGGGCGAGATGCGGATCACGTCGGGCTCGCGCCAGTCGCCGAGCACGCCGATGCTGCGCAGGTGCTCGAACAGGGCGCGCCCGCGCTCGCGGCCGCCGATCACGCGCAGCGACAACTGGCAGCCGCGGCGCTGCGGGTCTGCCGGGGTGATGATCTCCAGCACCTGCGGCAGGCGTGCGCGCACCAGTGCTTCGAGCATGCCGGTCAGCGCCAGCGATTTGCTGCGCAGCGCGTCCATGCCGGCTCGCTCGAACAGGTCCAGCGAGGCGCGCAACGGTGCCAGCCCCAGAATGGGCGGATTGCTCAGCTGCCACCCTTCGGCACCGATGGCCGGGGTGAACTGCGGTGCCATCTGGAAACGGGTGGCTTCCTCATGGCCCCACCAGCCAGCGAATCGGGGCAGGGTGGTGTCGCGATGGTGGCGCTCGTGCACGAAGGCGCCGGCAACCGCGCCCGGGCCGCTGTTGAGGTATTTGTAATGGCACCACACCGCAAAGTCCGGCGCCACGTCATGCAGGCGCAGCGGCAGGTTGCCCACCGAATGCGCCAGGTCGAAACCGATGCGCGCCCCCTGCAGGCGTGCGGCGCGGGTGATTGCATCGAGGTCGAAGGCCTGGCCGGTGCGGTACTGCACGCCGGGCCACAGCACCAGCGCCAGGCGCGGGCCGTGCTCGGCGATGGCGCGTTCGATCGCGGCCAGCGAAATCGTGCCGTTGGCTTCGTCCGGCTGCACTTCCACCAGACACTCGGCCGGGTCGAAACCATGGAAGCGGATCTGAGCTTCCACCGCGTGGCGGTCGGTCGGGAATGCGCCGGCTTCCATCAGGATCACCGGGCGCTGCGTGGTCGGCCGGTAGAAGCTGACCATCATCAGATGCAGGTTCACGCTCAGCGTGTTCATCGCCACCACTTCGCTGGGCAGCGCACCGACCACGCGGGCCAGCTGCGCGCTCACCAGGCGGTGGTAGGACAGCCACTGGGTAGGGCCGGTGAAGTGGCCTTCCACCGCCAGCTCGCCCCACTGCTTCATCACTTCCTGCACCGCGGCCTGAGCGCCACGCGGCTGCAGGCCCAGCGAGTTGCCGACGAAGTAGGTCTGCTCGCCGCCGCCATGGCGCGGAATCAGGAATTCGTTACGCATCGGACGCAGCGGATCGGCGGCGTCCAGGGCAATGGCGTGGGTGCGGCTGAGCAGGTCGGACATGGTCGGGCAACAGGCTGCAACGGGACCGCCAGTGTAGCGCTTGGCGGCGTGCCTGCCGCCGAACCTGTAGAGCCGAGCCCATGCTCGGCTGCCGGGCCACGAAGCCGAGCATGGGCTCGGTTCTACAGGGGCAGGTGCTCAGCCCGCCGCCGGCACCGGCAGCGGATCCACGTGCCCGCACTGGCTGCAGGTGCGCAGTTCCAGGCTGGCGTGGTAGCGCGCGAACACCTTGGGCAGGTCGGTCTCGATGTTCTGCAGCGCGAAGAACTCTTCGTGCAGCTTGTGGTTGCAGCGTTCGCAGTGCCAGATCACCCCGTCCTTCTCGTGCGGCAGGCGCTTGCGCTCGACCACCAGGCCGATGCCCCCGGGCGGGCGGCGCGGCGAGTGCGGCACCTTCGCCGGCAGCAGGAAGACCTCGCCGGCGCGGATCGGGATGTCACGTACCGCACCGTCCTCCTGCACCTTCAGCACCATCTCGCCCTCGAGCTGGTAGAACCACTCCGGGCCTTCGTCGTAGTGATAGTCGGTGCGCGAATTCGGCCCGCCGACCACCATCACGATGAAATCGCCGTTGTCGATCATCTTGTTGCCCACCGGCGGCTTCAGCAGGTGGCGGTTCTCTTCGATCCAGGCGTGCAGGTTGATCGGCGAAGCGAGCATGGTGGTCATCCGTGGGGGATCAGTCGCGACGGCCCTTGCGCGGCACGAAGGATAGTGCCTTCTCATATGCCGGCTGCAGCTCTTCCAGCGAGCCTACGTCGATGCCCATTTCACGCACGCGACCGTCCTTCAGGCTGTACACCCAGCCATGCACCATCAGCTTCTGGCCGCGGGCCCAGGCGTCCAGCACGATGGTCGAGCGACAGAGGTTGGCGACCTGCTCGATCACGTTCAGCTCGCACAGGCGGGCGTGCTTGAGTTCATCGTCTTCGATCGCATCGAGGATGCCCTGGTGCTTCTGAACGACGTCGCCGACGTGGCGCAGCCAGTTGTCGGCCAGGCCGACGCGGGTATTGTGCAGGCAGGCGTGCACGCCGCCGCAGCCGTAATGGCCGACGATCAGGATGTGCTTGACCTTCAGCTGGTCCACCGCGTACTGCACCACGCTCAGGCAGTTAAGGTCGGTGTGGGCGACCACGTTGGCGACGTTGCGGTGCACGAACACTTCGCCCGGCGCCATGCCGATGATCTGGTTGGCCGGCACGCGCGAATCGGAGCAGCCGATCCACAGGTACTCGGGATGCTGCTGCTTGGCCAGCTGGTGGAAGAAGTCGGGGTCCTCCTTCTCGATGCGGTCGGCCCAGTCGCGGTTGTTCTGCAGCAGCTTGTGGATGTCTTTCATGTTCGGGTCCCTGGCGTCGGGTGGGGGCGCGCCGCAGCCGTCCGGCTGCGTCGTCGCGGGAATCGGGGGCGTTCAGCCGCTGCGGGTGGCCTGTTCGCGGTGCCAGCGCATCCACTGCGCCAACTCGGTGGAGTAAGGGGTGCCCAGCTGTTCCAGTTCGGCGATCACGGCACGCTGGTTCGCATCGGGGTGGTTCTGGCTCAGCTTCAGCTTCAGCTGCACGTGTTCAACCTGGAAGCGGAAGCCGACGATGGCGCGCAGCTCCGGGCCGTGTTCGGCGCGCGCGGCATCGAAGCGCCAGGCCTGGCCGACGCTGGCTTCGAAACGGTCGCTGATCGCGCCGACCAGTTCGGCCAGCGCATCGGTGTCGTCGAAGGTGTGCAGCTGGCCGCGCAGCTCGGCGGCCGCATAGTTCCAGGTCGGCACCCGCGCGGCGGGCTCCTTGTCCGGATACCAGCTGGCCGAGACGTAGCCGTGCGGGCCATCGACCAGTACCTTGGCCGCACCGCTGTGGCGCGACTGCGGGTTGGCGCGGGCCCAGTGCCCGCGCAGCTCGATGCGCTCGCCCTCGCGCCGGTACAACACCGGCATCCGCGTCAGCTCCGGCAGGCCATCGCTGCCCGGGGTGAGCACGGTGACGAACGGATCGCGCGCCAGCAGGCGGTCCAGCCAGAGCAGGTCGGTCTCGGCGAAGGCGCGCGGGGTGAACATGCCAGGGTCAGGCGCGCCCGCCCAGCGACTGGATCATGCGGCCACGCAGGCCCTCGTCGCTGTCGGCCTGCGGCGGCTGCACTTCGTGCAGGCTGAAGCCGCGCACCAGCGCGTCCTCCTCGTCCAGGCCGTCATACTCGACGAATTCAGCGTCGAACAGCTGCGAACGGGCGGTGTCTTCACTGTCATAGCTCAGCGTGTTGCCGTCGCTGTCGAGCACTTCGGCGGTGCCGGCAGGGCGCACCCGCAGGCGTGCCCAGATCAGGGTGTTGCCGAGGCTGGCCAGCCACCAGCTGTCGCGCGAAGTGGTGATGTCATTCATGGATGTGTTACCAGAGCGAGGCCAGCCAGAGCAGGGCAGCCATGCCCAGTCCGGCCAGCAGGGTCAGCAGCGATACCCAGGCCGGCGTCGCCAGCCCGGACAATGATCGGTCCGGCTGCTGGCGATAGTCGCGGCGCAGCAGCCAGGCCAGGGCATCGGGCTTGAGGAAGGCGCCGCTGCCGAAGCGCTCGGCGAGCGCCGGATGGCGGTCGCGCACGTGCACCAGGGTCAGCGGCCAGAAGATCACGAAGGCACTGAACCCGGCCACTGCAACGCCAACGAAACAGAGGGCGAAGAACAGGGTCATGGGGGCAGCACCTCCGTGGTCGTTTGGGGCTTAGAAGTCCGCGCTGCCCGGGGCGCGCGGGTAGGGGATCGCATCGCGGATGTTGGACAGCCCGCAGACGTACACCACCAGGCGCTCGAAGCCCAGGCCGAAGCCGGCGTGCGGCACCGAACCATAGCGGCGGAAATCGCGGTACCAGCTGTAGTGCTCGCGATCCAGGCCGAACTGGGCCATGCGCGCATCCAGCACGTCCAGGCGCTCTTCGCGCTGGCTGCCGCCGATGATCTCGCCGATGCCCGGGGCCAGCACGTCCATCGCGGCAACGGTCTTGCCGTCGTCGTTCAGGCGCATGTAGAAGGCCTTGATGTGCTCCGGGTAGTTGGTCACCACCACCGGGCGGCCGACGTGTTCCTCGGTCAGCCAGCGCTCGTGCTCGGTCTGCAGGTCCAGGCCCCATTCCACCGGGAAGTCGAACTTCCTGCCGGACTTCTGCAGCAGGCTGACCGCATCGGTGTAGTCGATGCGCTCGAACGGTGCGTTGATGAAATCTTCCAGCTTGGTGATCGCGTTCTTGTCCACGCGCTCGGCGATGAAGGCCAGGTCGTCGCTGCGCTCGTTCAGCACCGCGCGGAACAGGTACTTCAGGAACTCTTCGGCCAGGCGTGCGTCTTCGGCCAGGTCGGCGAAGGCGATTTCCGGCTCGATCATCCAGAACTCCGCCAGGTGGCGGGTGGTGTGGCTGTTCTCGGCGCGGAAGGTCGGGCCGAAGGTGTAGACCTTGCTCAGCGCCAGGCAATAGGCCTCGACGTTCAGCTGGCCAGACACGGTCAGGAAGGTTTCCTTGCCGAAGAAGTCGCGGCTGAAATCGATCGCGCCCTTCTCGTCGCGCGGCAGGTTCACCATGTCCAGGGTGGACACGCGGAACATCTGGCCGGCGCCTTCGGCGTCGGAGGTGGTGATGATCGGGGTGCTGATCCAGTTGAAGCCGTTCTCGTGGAAGAAGCGGTGCACGGCCTGGGCCAGGCAGTTGCGGATGCGGGTGACCGCCCCGAACAGGTTGGTGCGCGGGCGCAGGTGCGCCACTTCGCGCAGGAACTCCGGCGACATCGGCTTGGGCTGGATCGGATAGGTGAGCGGGTCTTCGACCCAGCCGACCACTTCAAGCGTGCTGGCCTGGATCTCGAACGACTGGCCCTTGCCCTGCGACTTCACCAAGGTACCGGTGCCGATGACCGAGCAGCCGCTGGTCAGTCGCTTGATCTCGTCGAAGTTGCCCAGGGTGTCGTTGGCCACGACCTGGATCGGGGCGAAGCAGGAGCCGTCGCTCACATTCACGAAGGCCAGATTCGCTGAACCGCGCACCGTGCGCACCCATCCGCGTACCGTGACTTCGCCGCCTTCCGGGATCTTCCCGGCAAGCGCATGTTCAACGCTGACCACCGTCATGACTTGAATCCTCTGCTGATCGACTCGATCTGTGAACACGGGAGTTTACCGGTTGCAGCGTTCTGCTTGCGAGGCATTTTTCGCAGCCACAGCTCCTTATAATGTCCCCGTACCTCTGGAGTAGCCCCATGGCCGTCAGCCTGACCCCCGTTGCCTTCGAGCGCGTGCAGCGCTTTGTCGCCCAGACCCCCGGCGCGCTGGGCCTGCGTTTCGGCGTGACCAGGACCGGCTGCTCCGGCTGGGGCCACATCACCGACCTGGCCCGCGATGAGCGCGAGGGCGATACCGTGTTCGAGCAGGACGGCGTGAAGATCTATGTCGACGCCAAGAGCCTGGCGCTGGTGGACGGCACCGTGATCGACTTCGGCAAGCACGGCCTGAGCGAGACCTTCACGTTCAGCAACCCGAACGCCACCGCCGAGTGTGGCTGCGGCGAGAGCTTCACCACCGACGCCGACAAGGCCTGACGGCCGGCCGGGGCCTGATCGTTCTGGTAGCGCCCAACCCGGGTTGGGCGCTCGCCCCCGGTTCAGGGTGTCAGGTGGCCCACCGGTTGCCCGGCCACCCCATCTGCGCCATAATGCGCGGCTTCCTGCCTCCCTGGCGGGAACCCTTGCCCCACCGCGGTCTCAACGGCGGGGGGCTGTCCGGCCGCAAGGCCACATCCGAAAGGTAGAAAAAAACATGAGTCGTCATTACGAAATCGTGTTCATGGTCCACCCGGACCAGAGCGAGCAGGTCCCGGCCATGATCGAGCGCTACAAGTCGCTGGTCGAGAACGGCAACGGCACCATCCACCGTCTGGAAGACTGGGGCCGCCGCCAGCTGGCGTACCCGATCCAGAACCTGGTGAAGGCCCACTACGTGCTGATGAACATCGAAGCCGACCAGGCCGTTCTGAACGAACTGACCGAGAGCTTCCGCTTCAACGACGCCGTGCTGCGCAACCTGGTCATCAAGCGTGACGAGGCTGACACCGAGCAGTCGCTGATCATGAAGAGCAAGGACGAGAAGGGTGACAAGCCGGAGCGCGGTGAGCGCCGTCGTCGTGACGACGAAGAAGGCGAGTCCAACAACACCGCTGACAACGAAGCCGGCGACGACGCCGCTTCCGCCGCCTAAGGAGCCTTCCCATGTCCAAGTTCTTCCGTCGCCGCAAGTTCTGCAAGTTCACTGCTGAAGGTGTGAAGGAGATCGACTACAAGGATCTCAACACCCTGCGCCAGTACCTGACCGAGAACGGCAAGATCGTGCCGAGCCGCGTCACCGGTACCAAGTCGAAGTACCAGCGCCAGCTGGCGACCGCCGTCAAGCGCGCTCGCTTCCTGGCCCTGATCCCGTACACCGACAACCACGACGTCTGATGCAGGCGGGGCGGCCCGACGCCGCCCCCCGCTGTGCCAGCTATTCGGACAGCCTTTGTTGCGGGGCGTTGCCTCGCTAACGAATAACTTATCTGGAGCAATACCATGCAGTTGATCCTCCTGCAGAAAGTCACCAACCTCGGCAACCTGGGCGACCTGGTCGACGTGAAGCCGGGCTACGGCCGTAACTTCCTCGTGCCGCAGGGCAAGGCCGTGCCGGCCACCGAGAGCAACAAGGCCGAGTTCGAAGCCAAGCGCGCCGAATACGAAGCCAAGGCCCAGGCCATCCACGCCGACGCTGAAGGCCGCAAGGCCAAGCTGGAAGGCGCGAGCGTGACCATCGCCGCCAACGCTTCGACCGAAGGCAAGCTGTACGGCTCGGTTGGCCCGCGCGACATCGCCGAGGCCTTCACCGCCGCCGGCCTGCCGCTGGAAAAGAGCGAAGTCATCCTGGGCGAAGGCGCCTTCCGCAACATCGGCGAATACGACGTGCTGGTCCACCTGCACGCCGACGTCGAGACCACCGTCAAGGTCGTCGTCGTCGCCGAAGCCTGATCCCGCGCCGCAAGGCCTGGCATCACCGCAGAACGGGCGCCCGCAAGGGTGCCCGTTTTGTTTTGTGGCCCCGTTTCATGGCGTCGATCCATGTTCGCCTGGCGGCAGGGGACCGGTAATGTTCCACGCCCATTCGTAGAACACGGCCACATCGGTATACTCAGGGCGTCACACCCGTTCCACGGGCATCGATCCCAGCAGGATCAATGACTTGGAGGGTACACGCAGGCCGCTTGCCGGCCCCAGTCCGGAACCCCTATGCGTCTTTCCACGATCAAGCTGTCCGGCTTCAAGTCGTTCGTCGATCCGACCACCCTGCACCTGCCGACCAACATGACCGGCGTGGTGGGGCCCAATGGCTGCGGCAAGTCGAACATCATCGACGCCGTGCGCTGGGTCATGGGCGAGAGTTCGGCCAGCCGCCTGCGCGGCGACTCGCTGACCGACGTGATCTTCTCTGGTTCCAATGCCCGCAAGCCGGTGTCGCAGGCCACGGTCGAGCTGATCTTCGACAACTCCGACCACACGATTTCCGGCGAGTACGCCTCGTTCAACGAAATCTCGGTCAAGCGCACGGTCAGCCGCGACGGCACCAGCAACTACTACCTCAACGGCACCAAGTGCCGTCGCCGCGACATCACCGATCTGTTCCTCGGCACCGGCCTGGGGCCGCGCAGCTACTCGATCATCGAGCAGGGCATGATCAGCCAGATCATCGAGGCACGCCCGGAAGACCTGCGCGTGTACCTGGAAGAGGCGGCCGGCATCTCCAAGTACAAGGAGCGCCGCAAGGAGACCGAGACCCGCATCCGCCACACCCGCGAGAACCTGGACCGGCTGGGCGACCTGCGCGACGAGATCAGCAAGCAGCTGGAGCACCTCAAGCGCCAGGCCAGGCAGGCCGAGCAGTACCAGGCCCTGCAGGAAGAGCGCCGGGTCAAGGACGCCGAGTGGAAGGCGCTGGAATTCCGCGGCCTCGACGGACGCCTGTCCAAGCTGCGCGAAGGGTTGTCGCAGGAAGAAACGCGGCTGCAGCAGCTGATCGCCGACCAGCGTGATGCCGAAGCCCGCATCGAAACCTCGCGCGCGCGGCGCGAAGAGGCTGCCGACGCGCTCAACACTGCGCAGGCGGCGGTCTACCAGGTCGGCAGTACGCTGGCGCGCCTGGAACAGCAGATCCAGCACCAGCGCGAGTTGTCGCAGCGCCTGCACAAGGCACGCGATGAAACCCAGCAGGCCCTGGCCGAACTGGGGCAGCACATCAGCGGTGATGAGGCCAGGCTGAGGGTGCTGCGTGAGGCGGTGGAGGCCGCCACTCCGCAGCTGGAAGCACTGCAGGAAGAAAACGAGATCAAGCAGGAAAGCCTGCGCGAGGCCGAAGAGCGGCTGGCCAGCTGGCAGCAGCGCTGGGAACAGCACACCTCGCAGAGTTCGGAAGCCTCGCGCGCCGGCGATGTCGAGCGCACGCGCGTGGACTATCTGGACAAGCAGATCCTGGATGCCGACCGGCGTCGTGAGGCCCTGGCCGCCGAGCGCGCCGGGCTGGATGTGGATGCGCTGGAAGAGGCCTTCGAGCAGCTGCACCTGCAACACGACACGCAGAAGGCTGCGCTGGATGAGCTGAGCGAAGACGTCGAGCTGCGCAAGCAGGGCGTGGCGGCGGTGCAGGAACAGCAGCGCAATGGCCAGAACGAGCTGGCCGAACTGCGCAAGCAGGCCAACGGCCTTCGTGGCCGCCTGGCCTCGCTGGAGGCCCTGCAGCAGGCCGCGCTGGGCCAGGAGCAGGGCGCGGCAGTCGCGTGGCTGAAGGCGCGGGGGCTGGATTCTGCGGCGCGTGTCGGCGAGCGCCTCGACGTGGATGCCGGCTGGGAAAACGCGGTGGAAAGCGCGCTCGGCCACTTGATCGAAGGTGTGCTGGTCGATGACCCGGCCAGCCTGGTCGATGCCCTGGGTGAGCTCGGCGATGGTCACCTTGCGCTGGTCGCCAACGGCGATGACGACCTGAAGGTCGCACCGACCTCGCTGGCCGCGCGCGTGCGTGGTCCGGTGGCGATCCGTCGCCTGCTGGCACACCTGCATGCTGCCAAGGACCTTTCCGAAGCGAAGGCGTTGCAGGGCAGCCTGCCGGAAGGTGATTCGGTCATCACCCAGGGTGGCGAGCGCCTGGGCCAGGGCTGGCTGCGTGTATCGCGCTCCGGCGCGGCCCAGCAGGGTGCGCTGCTGCGCGAACGCGAGATCCAGGAGCTTCGCGAGCAGATCGAACAGCTGCAGGACCGCGAGGCCGAGCTGGAAGAACAGCTGGCCGGTTTCCGTGAGCAGCTGCACGCTGCCGAACAGCAGCGTGAAGACGCGCAGCGCGCGCTGTACCAGGCCCATCGTGCGGTCTCCGAACTGGCCGGCCAGTTGCAGGGCCAGCAGGGCAAGGTGGAGGCGGCGCGCACGCGCATCGACCGCATCGAAGGCGAGCTGAAGCAACTGCAGGAAACCATTGAAGCCAACAACGAGCAGGCGCGTGAAGCACGCTCGCGGTTGGAGAGTGCGGTCAGCAGCATGGGCGACCTGGAGTCGACCCGGCAGCGGCTGGAGGGCGAACGCCGCCAGCTGACCGAAGCCCGCGACCTGGCCCGCGATGCCGCCCGCGCGGTACGCGAGCGCGCGCATTCGTTGGCCCTGACTTTGGAATCGCAGCGGGCGCAGCTGGCCTCGTTGAGCCAGGCGCTGGAACGCATGGGCACCCAACGTGGACAGTTGGATTCGCGGCTGGGCGAACTGCATTCGCAGCTGGACGAAGGTGATTCGCCGATCGAAGCACTGCAGGCCGAGCACCAGAATGCGCTGGAGGAGCGTGTGCGCGCCGATCGCGTGCTGACCGAGGCGCGAACGCTGCTGGACGGCATCGACGCCGAGCTGCGCAATTACGAGCAGACCCGCCACCAGCGCGACGAGCAGGCGTTGGTCCAGCGCGAGCGCATTTCGCAGCGCAAGCTCGACCAGCAGGCGCTGGTGCTCAGTGCCGACACCCTGCAAGCGGCGGTGGAAAAGGCCGGCTTCGTGCTGCAGGACGTGCTCAACGCACTGCCCGAGGATGCCCGCCTGGGCGACTGGGAGCAGGCGGTCCACCAGATCGATGCTCGCATGCGCCGGCTGGAGCCGGTCAATCTGGCGGCCATCCACGAGTATGGCGAGGCGTCGCAGCGCTCGGACTACCTGGATTCGCAGCACGCCGACCTGACCACAGCGCTGGAAACCCTGGAAGACGCGATCCGCAAGATCGACCGCGAGACCCGCGGCCGCTTCAAGGACACTTTCGACCGCGTCAACGCCGGCGTGCAGGCGCTGTACCCGCGCCTGTTCGGTGGCGGCCACGCCTACCTGGAATTGACCGGTGAAGACCTGCTCGACACCGGCGTGACCATCATGGCGCGCCCGCCGGGCAAGCGCGTGTCCAGCATCTCGCTGCTGTCCGGCGGTGAGAAAGCGATGACCGCGGTGGCGCTGGTGTTCGCCATCTTCCAGCTGAATCCGGCGCCGTTCTGCCTGTTGGATGAGGTGGACGCACCGCTGGACGAAGCCAACGTCGGCCGCCTGGCCAACATGGTCAAGGAAATGAGCGAGAAGGTGCAGTTCCTGTTCGTCAGCCACAACAAGGCGACGATGGAGGCCGCGCACCAGCTGTCCGGCGTGACCATGCGCGAGCCGGGCGTCAGCCGCCTGGTCAGCGTGGACCTGGAAGAAGCCGCGCGATTGGCGGGCGCGGCCTGACGTGCCATCCTAGTTACCTGAATGAACTAGCCGGAGAACCTATCGAATGTCCGACACGGCACTGTTGCGCATCGGCATCCTGGCCGCCGGCCTGCTGTTGATCGCCGCGATCTTCCTGTTTGGCCGTCCGAAGAAGAAGCCCCAGGGGCGCCGCGTGGAAAGCGCGGAGCCCACCAGTGGCGAGCGCCGTGAGCCGGTGCTGGGCAACGACGGCGTCGCCGTGGCCGAGGGTCGCGGCGAACCGGGCATGGGCACGGAGGGCGAGCAGGCCGAACTCGGCCTGACCGATACCGACCCGGGCGCCAGCGACCTCGGCAAGCGCGCCACCCAGGATTTCGACAAGATCGTCTCGCTGTTCGTGGCCGCCCGGGCCGGCGAGCAGCTGCGTGGCGAGGACATCGTGGTGGCCGCAGAGAAGACCGGCCTGGTGTTCGGCCACATGAACGTGTTCCACCGCCTGGTGGAAGGCTACCCCGAACGCGGGCCGATCTTCTCGATGGCCAGCATCATGAAGCCGGGCAGCTTCGACATGGCCAACATCCGCGCCATGGAAACCCCGGCCATCGCATTCTTCCTGACGCTGCCGGCGCCGCTGACCGCGCTGGACGCCTGGGAGAAGATGCTGCCGACCGTGCAGCGCATGGCCGAGCTGCTCGATGGCGTGGTGCTGGATGACAGCCGCAACGCCCTGGGGCGCCAGCGCATCGCGCACATCCGTGACGAGCTGCGCGCCTACGACCGCCAGCACCAGGCACCGCCGCTGACCAAGACCCCGCGCTGGTGAGCGCCATGGTGTGCCGACCAACGGTCGGCACCCACCCCGACCAACGGTCGGCACCCACAACAGTAGATGCACGCCATGCGTGGATGGGGCGAACCAAGGTTCGCCCCCACCAACAGGGTCAGGCCGGTACGCCGGCCACCTTGGCGAACGCACGGCGGAATGCGGCCATCTCCTCTTCGGTGCCGACCGTTACGCGCACGCGCTGCGGCCAGATCGGCCAGCTGCGCCCGATCACCACGCCGTTCTCCGCCATTGCCTTGGCGAACGCGCTGCCATCGCGCTGCACATCCACCACGAAGCAGTTCGCTTCCGACGGGACGCAGCTGAAACCACGCTTGCCCAGCCACGCGATGGTGGCCTGCCGCACCTGGGCATTCTGCAGGCGCCGCTGCGCGATCAACTGGGGATCCTGCAGGCTGGCCAGTGCTGCGGCCAGTGCTGGCACGGGCAGTGGGTTGTCGCCCAGGCTGGCCAGTTCGCGCAGGCGGTCGGGATGTGCGGCCGCCACGCCCAGGCGCAGGCCGGCCATGCCGTACAGCTTGGAGAACGTGCGCAGCACGATCAGGTCATCGCGCTGCGCTACCTGCGCGATCAGGCTCGGCTGCTCGCTGTACTGCAGGTAGGCCTCGTCGACCAGCACGCGGGTCGATGCGGGCTTGTGGGCCAGCAGCCAGGCGAGCTCATCGGCAGGGCTGATCGAGCCGGTCGGATTGTTCGGGTTGCACACGTACAGCAGGCCGGTCGGCTGCGCATGCGCCGCCGCCACCATTGCGCGCAGGTCATGTGCGCCGTCGTCGCGCAATGGCACTTTCTGCACGTGGGCGCCGTGGGCCGCAGCTACCTCGCCCAGCGTCTCGAAGGTCGGGTCGGCTACCACCAGACCCGCCTGCGGGCCCGTCCACACGATGGCGGCGCGATTCAGCGGCTCGCTGGAACCCGGATAGAGGCGCACGTGATCGGCCGGAATGTGTGCCTGTTCGATGAAGGCGTCGCGCACCTGGCCGGCCAGCTCGAAACGGTAGCGGCCGCTGCCGGCGATGCTGTCGCGTGCGGCCTGCTGGGCTGCAGGCGATGGGCCGTAGGGGCATTCGTTGAAGTTCAGCAGCACCGCGCCTTTGCCTGATGCAGGGGCTGCTGTCGCGGCTGCAGCGGGCTGGGCATCGGCAAGGCGGGGTACGCCGGTGCCGGCAAGGGCGAGACTGGCACCGGCCAGTTGCAGGAAATGGCGGCGGGAGGCGGGCAGGGGCACAGGCAGGATTCCGAAGGGCAGCCAGCGCACGCTAGCGCTGGTGGTGGCGCGCGGCAAGCTGCTTTCTGTAGCGTCGAGCCATGCTCGACTGCAGGCGTGCCAACCAAGGTTGGCACCTGCCGGACCGGGAGCGAAAGTTGGCACCTGCCAAAGCGGGGGCGCACCCTCGGGCACGGGCCGACGCTACACAGGCGCCGGCGTTACGGGGCCTGACAGCCGGGCGCGGTAGAATTCCCGGCCATCCCAGAACCACCGGATCCCGATGAGCCCCAGCCCCGCCGAACGCGCCGAAGACCTTCGCCGGCAGATCGCCCAGGCCAACCGTGCCTATCACGAGCTGGATGCGCCGGAGATCCCCGACGTCGACTACGACCGGATGGTGCGCGAGCTGGAAGCTCTGGAGCGCGAGCACCCGGAACTGGCCCGTGCGGACAGCCCGACCCAGCAGGTCGGTGCGCGTCCTTCCAGCCGCTTTCCAGAGGTTCGTCACGCGGTGCCGATGCTGTCGCTGTCCAACGCCTTCAGCGACGAGGAGGTGGCTGATTTCGTGCGCCGCATTGACGAGCGGCTGGGGCGTCGCAGCCTGCGGTTTTCGGCCGAGCCGAAGATGGACGGGCTGGCGATCAGCCTGCGCTACGAGGACGGTCATTTCGTGCTCGGCGCGACCCGTGGCGATGGCACGACCGGCGAGGACGTGACGGCCAATCTGCGCGAGATCGGCGACATTCCCAAGCGCCTGCACGGCAAGGACTGGCCGGATGTGCTGGAGGTGCGCGGCGAGGTGTACATGGCCCGCGCCGACTTCGAGGCCTACAACGAGCGTGCGCGCCTGCACGGCGGCAAGGTGCTGGCCAATCCGCGCAACGCGGCGGCCGGTTCGCTGCGCCAGCTCGACCCGAAGATCAGTGCGCAGCGCAGGTTGAGCTTCTTTGCCTACGGTACCGGTGAAGTGCAGGGCGGCGAGCTGCCCGATACCCATTCGGGCACCCTGGCCCAGCTCGGCGCCTGGGGCTTCCCGGTCAGCGAGCTGTGCAAGGTGGTGGAGGGCACTGATGGCCTGCTCGGCTACTACCGCGATATCGGTGAGCGCCGCGATCGCCTGCCGTTCGACATCGACGGCGTGGTCTACAAGCTGGATGACCGCGCCGGCCAGCAGGCCATGGGCTTCGTTTCGCGCGCGCCGCGCTGGGCCATCGCGCACAAGTTCCCGGCGCAGGAACAGAGCACAACGGTAGAGGCCATCGAGATCCAGATCGGCCGCACCGGTGCCGCAACACCGGTCGCGCGACTGGCACCGGTGGCCGTGGCCGGCGTGATCGTGTCCAATGCCACCCTGCACAACGCCGACCAGATCGCACGCCTGGATGTGCGCGTGGGCGACAGCGTGATCGTGCGCCGTGCCGGCGACGTGATCCCGGAAGTGGTCAGCGTCATCCTTGATCGCCGCCCACAGGGCACTATGCCGTGGCAGATGCCGACGCGCTGCCCGGTGTGCGGCTCGGAGATCGTGCGCGAGGAAGGGGCAGCAGCATGGCGCTGCTCGGGCGAACTGTCCTGCCCGGCGCAGCGCAAGGAAGCCATTGCCCATTTCGCCTCGCGTCGCGCGATGGACATCGATGGCCTGGGCGACAAGTACATCGAAACCCTGGTCGACGCCGGCATCGTCAGGAGCGTGGCCGACCTGTACCGGCTCAGTCGTGACCAGCTGCTGCACCTGAAGCTGGTGCTGGATGCGGAAGACCCGTCCGCACTGGCCGCTGCGCTGAAACCGCATCTGCCCGCCGAGGGCAGTGGCGCGGTACTCAACGCCGTGCTGAAGCTGGACGGCAGCGATCCGGGCTGGCGCGCGCAGGCGCTGGCACAGCCCGCCAGCTTCGAATGGAACACGAAGAAGATCGCCACCAAGTGGGCCGATAACCTGATCGCAGCAATCGACGCCAGTCGTGCCGCCACGCTGGAACGCCTGCTGTTCGCGCTCGGCATCGAACACGTTGGCGAGAGCACCGCCAAGGCCCTGGCGCAGTGGTTCGGCGACCTGGAACTGATCCGCCATCTGCCGTGGCCGCTGTTCAAGCGCGTGCCGGACATCGGTGGCGAAGTGGCGCGCTCGCTCGGTCACTTCTTCGAACAGCAGGGCAACCAGCAGGCCATCGATGACCTGCTGCAGGTCGGCCAGGTGCGCATCAGCGATGTACATGCCCCCAGTGCCAAGCTGCGCGAGGGACTGGACCTGGCGCAGCTGCTGGTCGAATCGGAGATCCCCGGCATCACCCGTCTGCGTGCCGAAAAACTGGTGGCAGCGCTCCCGGGGGCACAGGCGGTGCTCGATGCCGAGCATGGCCAGTTCGTCAATGCCGGCTTGCCCGATGACACCGCGCGCGGACTGGCGGAGTGGCTCGATGCCGATGGCCATGGCGAGATGTTGCTGGCGGCCGAGAAGGCGATGCAGCAGATCCTGGCCAAGGCGCCGGCGCTGGCCGAGATCGTGGCGGGCCCGCTGGACGGGCAGACCGTTGTGCTCACTGGCACCCTGGCCCAGCTCACCCGCGATGTCGCCAAGGAGCGCCTGGAGGCGCTGGGCGCCAAGGTTTCCGGCAGCGTGTCGAAGAAAACCAGCTTCGTGGTCGCCGGCACCGAGGCCGGCTCCAAGCTGGACAAGGCGCAGTCGCTGGGCGTGCCGGTGTGGGACGAGGAACGCCTGCTGGCCTACCTTGCCGAACACGAATGACGATCCCGCCGGGTGCCGCGCCTGGCATGCAGCACAAAGGAACACCGATGCAGACCGCCCCACTGGATTTCCGCCTGGCCACCCGTGCCGACGAGGAATTGTTGATCACCTTGATGCGCGAGTTCTACGCCGAAGACAGGATCGACTTCGATGACGCGCGCGTGCGTCGCGGCGTGGACGCGCTGCTGGCCGATCCGCGCAATGGCGAAGTGCTGTTGTGGCTGGACGAGGCGGGCGAGGTGGTCGGCTACGCGGTGATCGCGATGGGCTTCAGCCTGGAACAGGGCGGCCATTTCATGCTGCTGGACGAGCTGTACCTGAGCAATCGCGCGCGTGGGCGTGGCCGCGGCAAGCAGGCGCTGGCCATCTGCGAACAGCGCGCTCGCGGTCGTGGCGTCAGCCGCCTGCGCCTGGAAGTGAACCACCACAACGAACTGGCACGGCGCCTGTACCTGGCCAGCGGCTACATCGACGATACGCGCGATCTGCTGACCCTGCCGCTCGACCATCCGCGCCCGGAGGGCATCCTGTGAGCGAGGCCCTGCTGCGCGCGCTGCAGCAGCGCGCCGCGCTCAATGCGCTGGTGCGCCGCTTCTTTGCAGAGCGCGATGTGCTCGAGGTGGAGACGCCGATCCTGTCGGTCGCGGGCAACACCGAGCCGAACATCGACAGCTTCCATACCGACTTCACCGGCCATGTCGATGCCGGCGGACGCCGCCGATGGCTGCGCACCTCGCCGGAGTATCCGCTCAAGCGCCTGCTCGCTGCCGGCGTGGGCGACTGTTATGAACTGGGCCGGGTGTTCCGCAATGGCGAGGCCGGCGGCCGCCACAACCCGGAGTTCACCATGCTTGAGTGGTACCGGGTCGGCTGGGACCACCACCGGCTGGTGCAGGAAACCGCCGAGCTGGTAGGCCAGGCGTTGGCCCTGGTCGGGCGCCATGCGACGCTGCATGTGCTCAGTTACCGGGAGCTGTTCCAGCAGTACGTGGGCGTGGATCCGTTCGAGGCCGATGAGGCCGCGCTGCGTGCCGCGTTGGGCGAGGTGCACATTGACCCGGTCGGGCTGACCCGCGATGACTGGCTGGATCTGCTGATGACCCACCGTATCCAGCCGCGCTTCGACGGCGATGTCATGACCGTGGTCCACGACTGGCCGGCCAGCCAGGCAGCATTGGCCCGCATCCGCCCGGGCACGCCCCCGCTGGCCGAACGTTTCGAGCTGTACCTGGGCGCGGTGGAACTGGCCAACGGCTACCACGAACTGAACGACGCCGACGAGCAGCGCGCGCGCTTCCAGCGCGATCTGCAGCGCCGCCACGAGCGCGGCCAGGTGCTACCGGCCGTGGACGAGGCGCTGCTGTTGGCGCTGCCGTCGATGCCCGCCTGCGCCGGGGTGGCGGTGGGTGTCGACCGCCTGTTGATGGCGATGAACCGCACGCCGCGGATTGCTGATGTGCTGGCCTACGACTTTGCCCACGCGTGAGTGCGGCGCACGTTCCTGAACGTTGAAGACTGAACGGATTGCCGCGTTTCCGCGCTTGCTTCGGTAAGCGGGATGATGCTCTTATCACGGCAGATGCGGGACACTGGCATCGGAATTCGTCCACTCCTGTTGGGGAAGGCATTGGTCAAGTGGTTTGCGGTCGTGGCGGCACCGGTGTACTCCATCGCGCTTTGGGGTGCCTGGCTGCCGTCATCGGCGTCGGCCCAGCAGGCAGGCTATGACGGCGAAGTGGTGACCTGCGAATCGCGCGACATGGGCTGGGTGCACTGCGATATCGATGTGGACAATGGCGTCGATCTGGTGCGCCAGCTGTCGAGCAACAGCTGCATCCGCGGCAGCGAGTGGGGCACCGACCGCAGCGGCGTGTGGGTCACCCTTGGCTGCCGCGCCGAATTCCGGGCGCGCCGTGCGCAGGGTGCGGCGCCTGCGGCAACGGAAGGCAAGCGCCTGGTGCGCCGCGTGGTGCGCTGCGAATCCAATGGCCGTCCGCAGAGTTGCCCGGTACGCCTGGATGGCGCGCCGGTGCGCCTGCTTCGCCAGTTGTCGGTGCTGCCGTGCCGCGAAGGCCAGGGATGGGGCTACAAGCGCAATGAAGTCTGGACCAGCCGTGGCTGCCAGGGCGATTTCGAGGTGGCCGACGAGGAGGGCCGCTTCGTCGATGTGCCGCGCCGCCTGACCTGCGAATCGAAGTCGAAGAAGCGCCGCTTCTGCGGCGCCAGCATCTCGGTGGGTGCTGTGGTCTCCGAGCAGCTGTCCAGCACGCCCTGCGAGGAAGGCAGCACCTGGGGCTGGAACCGCAACGGGATCTGGGTGGACGGCGGCTGCCGCGCCGAATTCTCGGTGAATTGAGCCGGGACAGGCTCCAACCACGCGGGGCGTGGCCCTACAATGGGCCCATGAACACTGCCTCCGACATCGACTACGCTCGTTACGACCACATCCGCCCGATCCTGTGGACCGGCGATGCCTTGCAACTGCTGGACCAGCGCAAGCTGCCGTTCGTGGTCGAGCACGTGGTCTGCCATGACAGTGACGAGGTTGCCAGCGCCATCCACGCGCTGACCGTGCGTGGCGCGCCGGCGATCGGTATTGCCGCCGCGTGGGGCGTGGTGCTGGCGGCACGCGAGGTGCAGGCCGCCGATGGCGCGCATGCGCTGCAGCAGCTGGAGCCGGCCCTGCAGCGCCTCAATGCGTCGCGCCCGACGGCGGTCAACCTGGCCTGGGCGCTGGCGCGCATGCGCCGTTGCCTGAACGCCGCCGGCGCAGACTGGAAGGCGTTGCTGGAGGCGGAAGCGCAGGCGATTGCCAATGAAGACCTGGCCGCCAACCGCCACATGGGGGCGCTGGGTGCTGGCCTGATCGAGGCCGGCAGCGGCGTGCTGACCCATTGCAATACCGGTTCGCTGGCCACCGCAGGCTTCGGCACGGCGCTGGGCGTGATCCGCGCTGGCATGGCCCAGCACCGCATCGCCCGCGTGTTTGCCGGCGAGACCCGGCCCTGGCTGCAGGGCGCCCGCCTGACCGTGTGGGAACTGCAGCAGGATGGCATCGACGCTACCCTGATCGCCGATTCGGCTGCCTCGCACCTGATGAAGACCGGCGCCGTGCAGTGGGTGATCGTCGGCGCAGACCGCATCTGCGCCAATGGCGATACCGCCAACAAGATCGGCACCTACCAGCTGGCCATCGCGGCCCGCCATCACGGCGTGAAGTTCATGGTCGTAGCGCCGTCCTCGACGGTGGACATGGACACCGTGGACGGCAGCCAGATCGAGATCGAGCAGCGCGATCCGGGCGAACTGTACGGCGTGGGCGGGACCCGCACCGTGGCCGAGGGCATCGCCGCCTGGAACCCGGTGTTCGACGTCACCCCGGGCGAGTTGATCGACGCCATCGTGACCGAGCGCGGGGTGATCCTGAACCCGACCGCCCACAACATGCGCACCGCCTTCGACGGCTGAGGCGGGACAGGATCGAGGATGTCTGTAGAGCCGAGCCCATGCTCGGCTCAGCCAGCGAATCCGCCGCAGCCGAGCATGGGCTCGGCTTTACAGGGCGGTATGGGGCCCTAAGTTCCTGATTTATGCCGGTAAAATCCCCATGAAGGGAGGCGGAAAACGGCCTGTTGTGGTAGTATCCACAGGTTGAATCGAGGTTCCGGCGCGACCCCCTCCCGCAGAGGGCTGCGCCGGACTGGACCGCTACCAGACAACGGAACCCGAATGGCAGAAACCGCCAAGGAAATCATCCAGGTCAACCTGGAAGACGAGATGCGCAAGAGCTACCTCGATTACGCCATGAGCGTGATCGTGGGCCGCGCGCTCCCGGATGCGCGCGACGGCCTCAAGCCGGTGCATCGTCGCGTGCTGTTCGCGATGAACGAGTTGAACGCGCACAGCAACAAGCCTTACTTCAAGTCGGCGCGTATCGTCGGTGATGTCATCGGTAAGTACCACCCGCATGGCGATCAGTCGGTATACGACACGCTGGTGCGCCTGGCTCAGCCGTTCTCGCTGCGCTACATGCTGGTCGACGGCCAGGGTAACTTCGGTTCGATCGACGGCGACTCCGCTGCGGCGATGCGATACACCGAGGCGCGCATGTCGCGCCTGGCGCATGAGCTGATGGCGGACATCGACAAGGAAACCGTCGATTTCCAGCCCAACTACGATGAAAAGGAACTGGAGCCGACGGTCATGCCGACCCGGTTCCCGAACCTGCTGGTCAACGGTTCGGCCGGTATCGCGGTGGGCATGGCGACCAACATCCCGCCGCACAACCTGAGCGAATCGATCAACGCCTGCATCGCGCTGATCGACAACCCGGACATCGATGTCGACGGCCTGATGGAATACATCCCGGGCCCGGATTTCCCGACTGCCGGCATCATCAACGGCACTGCCGGCATCGTCGCCGGCTACCGCACCGGCCGTGGCCGCGTGCGCATCCGTGCCAAGGCCGATATCGAAGTGGCCGACAACGGCCGCGAATCGATCATCGTCACCGAAATTCCCTACCAGGTGAACAAGGCGCGTCTGATCGAGAAGATCGCCGAGCTGGTCAAGGAAAAGAAGATCGAAGGCATCAGCGAGCTGCGCGATGAGTCCGACAAGGACGGCATGCGCATCTACATCGAGATCAAGCGCGGCGAATCTGCCGAGGTTGTGCTGAACAACCTGTACCAGCAGACCCAGATGGAGTCGGTGTTCGGCATCAACATGGTGGCGCTGGTCGATGGCCGCCCGCAGTTGATGAACCTCAAGCAGATGCTGGAGGCGTTCGTCCGTCACCGCCGCGAAGTGGTCACCCGCCGCACCGTGTTCGAGCTGCGCAAGGCGCGCGCCCGTGCCCATGTGCTGGAAGGCCTGACCGTCGCGCTGGCCAACATCGACGAGATGATCGAACTGATCAAGACCTCGCCGAACCCGAATGAAGCCCGCGAGCGCATGCTGGCACGCGTGTGGGAGCCGGGCCTGGTCGGTGCGATGCTGGGTGCCGCCGGTGCCGAAGCATCGCGTCCTGAAGACCTGCCCAAGGGTGTGGGCCTGATCGAGGGCGGCTACCAGCTGACCGAGATCCAGGCCACCCAGATCCTGGAAATGCGCCTGCACCGCCTGACCGGGCTGGAGCAGGACCGCCTGACCGACGAGTACAAGCAGCTGCTGGAAGTGATCGCCGGGCTGATCCACATTCTGGAAGATCCCGATCGCCTGCTGCAGGTCATCCGCGAGGAGCTGGTCAACGTCAAGGCCGAGTTCGGCGACGAACGTCGCACCGAAATCCGCCACAGCGAAGAAGACCTGGACATCCTCGACCTGATCGCACCGGAAGACGTGGTGGTCACCGTGTCGCATGCCGGTTACGTGAAGCGGCAGCCGGTGAGCGTGTACCGCGCACAGCGCCGCGGTGGGCGTGGCCGCAGTGCGGCGGCGACCAAGGAAGAGGATTTCATCGAACAGCTGTGGCTGGTCAACACGCACGACACGCTGCTGACCTTCACCAGCTCGGGCAAGGTGTTCTGGCTGCCGGTCTACCAGCTGCCGGAAGCGGGTTCCAACGCCCGCGGCCGTCCGATCATCAACTGGATTCCGCTGGAACCGGGCGAACGCGTGCAGGCCGTGCTGCCGGTGCGCGAGTACGCCGATGGCCAGTTCGTGTTCTTCGCTACGAAGAACGGTACGGTCAAGAAGACCCCGCTGGGCGAGTTCGCCTTCCGCCTGGCCCGCGGCAAGATCGCGATCAACCTCGATGAGGGCGATGCCCTGGTCGGCGTCGGCCTGACCGATGGCCAGCGCGACATCCTGCTGTTCGCCTCCAATGGCAAGACCGTGCGCTTCGGCGAGGACAAAGTCCGCTCGATGGGCCGTACCGCAACCGGCGTGCGTGGCATCAAGATGCCGGCCGGCGAGGAAGTGGTCAGCCTGATCGTGGCCGAAAGTGCCGGTGGCATAGAGGACGAGAACGAGGACGACAACGGTGTCGAGGAAGCCACCGCCAATGGCGATGCGGTGATCGATAGTGCCGATGACGCCAGCGTGCAGTACATCCTGACCGCCACCGAGAACGGCTACGGCAAGCGCACCCCGCTGCCGGACTACCCGCGCAAGGGCCGTGGCACCCAGGGCGTGATCGGCATCCAGACCACCGAGCGCAACGGCAAGCTGGTCGCTGCGGTGCTGATGGGCTCGAATGACGAAGTCCTGCTGATCTCCGATGGCGGCACCCTGGTGCGTACGCGTGGCTCGGAAATCAGCCGCGTCGGCCGCAACACCCAGGGCGTCACCCTGATCCGCCTGTCCAAGGATGAGAAGCTGCAGGCGGTGGAGCGCTTGGATGCCTCGATCGATGAGGACGAGGACGAGGTGGCGGTCGCCACCCCCGCCACGACCGACGGCGCGCCGGCTGCGGCCAGCAGCGAGGACGCCGCGCAGGAATGACCCTGCCGCTGTGAGAGGTACCCGACGACGCCGGCCCTGTGCCGGCGTCGTCATTTCTGCGGATCTTCGTGGTGGATTCTCCGATCGCTGCGGACCCTCCGATCGCTGCGGTAGAGTCGACTGTCAGTCGACTGCTCTGCGCAGGGCGATGAAAAGCCCGCGCTGCGCGCGATAGTCGACTAACAGTCGACTCTACCCAGCCGACAACCACCCAGCCGACGATCACCCCGTCAGGTCCACCCAGAAAATACGCGCGCGCTTCACATCGGCGGTGGGATAAGGGCGCATGCTGCCCCCGGAGATCGACGATGTCCGCCACGCCGCAGTCCGCTCCCGCCCGCGCCTCCCGGCATCCCCTTGTCACCGTGCTGTCGCTGCTGCTGGTCGTGCTCGGCCTGGTCATCGGCGGCCTGGGGGCGTGGCTGCTCAGTCTCGGGGGCTCGGCCTACTACGCCATCGCCGGGGCCGGCCTGCTGGCCAGCGGCATCCTGCTGTTCGGCAACCGCCGCAGCGGGGCGCTGCTGTACGCATTGGTGTTCATTGGTACGCTGCTGTGGACCTGGTGGGAGTCAGGCAGCGTCTACTGGCGCTGGGTGCCGCGGCTGGGCCTGGTGACCGCGCTCGGCATCGTGCTGGCGCTGCTCGCGCCGACCCTTCGCGAACCGGTTTCAAAGCGGCTGTCGCGCAGCGTGGCGGGCGTCCTGATGCTGGTGTTCGTGGCGGCCTTCGGTCTGGCTTTCGCCCCGCATGGCGAAGTGGATGGGCACTTGCCATTCCCGGAAGGCGCAGCCAGTGCCGGACTGGAACCTACGCGCGATACCACTGGCCTGCAGCCGGCTGACCAGCCCGCCGAAGGCGACTGGCCGGCCTGGGGGCGCAGCAATGCCGGCACCCGCTACTCGCCGCTGCAGCAGATCACCCCGGCCAACGTGGCCACGTTGCAGCTGGCCTGGCAGTTCCGTACTGGCGACATGCCGAACAAGCGCTGGGGTGCGGAAACCACGCCGCTGAAGGTCGGCGACCGCGTGTACCTGTGCACCGCGCGCAACCGCCTGATCGCACTCGACGCCGCCAGTGGCAAGGAATTGTGGCGGTTCGATCCAAAGGTGAGGGATGCTTCGATTCCGTATACCGCCGCCTGTCGTGGCGTGAGCTATTACGAGCAGCCCAGCACGCCGACCATTGCCGATGCGGCGTTGGCCGATGCCGCTGCGGATCTGGCCCTTCCCGAGCCACCGCCAACGGTCACCCGCAGCGCCGCACCCGGCAGCCGTCCGGCGTGCTGGGCGCGCATCATCGAAGGCACGCTGGACGGGCGCATCATTGCAGTGGACGCGGACAGCGGCCGTCCGTGCGTGAATTTCGGCAACAACGGCCAGGTCGACATCACCCTGGGCATGGGCGAGGTCCCACCGGGCTATGTTTCGATCACCTCGCCACCGGCCATCGTGCGTGGGGTGATCGTCACGGGTCACCAGGTGCTGGATGGGCAGCGCCGCGATGCGCCGTCGGGCGTGATCCAGGCCTACGACGCGGTCAGCGGCAAGCTGCGCTGGGCGTGGGACATGGACCAGCCCGAGCGCAGCGGACTGCCGCCACGCGAGCAGACCTATACGCGTGGCACCCCGAACATGTGGACCACGGCCACCGGTGATGAGGCGCTCGGGCTGGTCTACCTGCCGCTGGGCAATTCAGCCGGCGACTACTGGAGTGGCTCACGCACGGAAAACCAGAACCGCTACTCGACCTCGCTGGTGGCGATCGACGTTAGCACTGGCAAGCCGGCCTGGCATTTCCAGGCCGTGCGCAAGGATGTGTGGGACTACGACCTCGGTTCGCAGGCCAGCCTGATCGACTACCCGACGGCTGCAGGCAAGGTGCCGGCGATCCTGCTGCCGACCAAGCAGGGTGACATCTACATTCTCGACCGCCGCAACGGCCAGCTGCTGACCGCTGCCGAAGAGCGCAAGGTACCGGTGGGTGGCGTCGAGCCCGAGCAGCGTTCACCCACCCAGCTGTTCTCGCTGTACCACACGCTGCGTCGCGAGCATGACCTGACCGAGCGTGACATGTGGGGCATCACCCCGATCGACCAGCTGGTCTGCCGCATCCAGTTCCGCAAGGCGTACTACGAAGGCTTCTACACGCCGCCCAGCAGCGAGCGCCATTCCATCGAATACCCCGGCTACAACGGCGGCTCGGACTGGGGCAGCGTGTCCATCGACACGCGACGCGGCGTGATCGTAGCCAACTACAACGACATGCCCAACTACAACCGGCTGGTGCCACGCGCGGAGGCCGACCGGCTGGGCTGGTTGCCGCGCGAGAAGATCCGCGCCGACAAGGGCGCTGGCGAGGGCGCCGGCGATCCGCAGGTCGGCACGCCGTATGCCATCGACGTCAACGCCGGTTGGCGCCTGCCATTCACCGGCCTGCTGTGCAAGCAGCCGCCCTATGGCGGCATCCGTGCCATCGACCTGCGCACCGGCAAGCTGCTGTGGGACCGCCCGTTCGGCAGTGCGCGCGGCAATGGTCCGTTCGGCATCCGTTCCGGCCTGCCGATCGAGATCGGCACGCCGAACAACGGTGGTTCGGTAGTGACCGCCAGCGGCCTGATCTTCATCGCCGCCGCCACCGATGACCTGCTGCGCGCCATCGACCTGAAGACCGGCAAGGAGCTTTGGCATGCCAAGCTGCCTGCCGGCGGCCAGGCCAACCCGATGGTGTACGAGCAGGGTGGGCGCCAGTACGTGGTGATCATGGCCGGGGGCCACCATTTCATGGAAACCCCGAACGGCGATTACGTGATGGCGTTTGCGCTGCCCAGGTAGGGCCGACAGGGTATGACCGGCTGGGTAGAGCCGACCGGGTAGCGTCGACTGTTGGTCGACTGCTCTTCTCTCCCACGCTGGAAAGCCCGCGCTTCGCGCGATAGTCGACTAACAGTCGACTCTACCCAGTCGACTCCACATACCCTGATGCTGTATCGAGAGGATCCCTGATTCTGGCATTGGCAGAGAACCGATGCCGGAAATCCATGCGGGCGGGCATTCTCGAACTCATGCCAAGTCCCCAATTGCTTGCCGGCCGGCGATCCATCGCGGGCAACGTCTACACCATCACCATGGTGTGCCGGAACCGCCATCGCGTCTTCGATTGTCCTGCCAATGCCGACCTTGCCATGCAGCTCCTCGGATCGATGGATCGGGAAGGCCTGACTGCATCACTTGCCTGGATCATCATGCCGGATCACCTTCACTGGCTGGCTCAACTTCGTGGTCAATCGCTGGGCTACTGCGT
Organism: Stenotrophomonas sp. CASM101; assembly: GCF_049384845.1. Taxonomy (NCBI): domain Bacteria; kingdom Pseudomonadati; phylum Pseudomonadota; class Gammaproteobacteria; order Lysobacterales; family Lysobacteraceae; genus Stenotrophomonas; species Stenotrophomonas sp. CASM101. Next base: position 64,494 of record NZ_JBMRFR010000004.1, read on the forward strand.
GCAGCGTTTCAAGGCACGCAGCAGCTTTCTAATAAACCGACGGCGAGGGAGCCGGGGGGCAATCTGGCAGGCGGGTTATTACGATCATGCGATCCGCAGTGACGCGTCGCTGCACAGGCACGCTTGCTACATTCTGGCAAATCCCGTTCGAGCCGGTCTTGCCGCGCAGATCGGTGACCATCCGTATGGATGGTGCCGCTGGCCGTTGAGTGAGCTTGAATCCGCAGGCGAACGCGCATGGTGATGGAACCGGCCGGGCAGAGTCGACCGGGTAGAGTCGACTGTTAGTCGACTGCCTTTCTCGCTGCCGCCGAAGAGCCCGCGCTGCGCGCGTTAGTCGACTAACAGTCGACTCTACCAGTTGCCGCTACGCGGATGGTGCCGGCACCCGCACCATCTTCGTCATCAAGTGTTCCACCACGCCCGCCGGGTCCGCCGTGCGGCCCACATGCGTGCTCGACATCTGCACAACCGAACTGCGCTTGGCGGTAAGGAAATGGAAGCGCGCACGCGCGGGCAGCTGTGCGATCGGCCCGGCGCTGGCGTCGCCGCGACAGATCGCCACGATCGCATCCAGCCACGGCTGCAGCGCCTCCTGGTCCAGCGCCGGCGCGAAGGCGCGCAGGCGCGCAGGATCGATCTCGATGGCCGCCTCCAGATGACGCACACCAGGGCAGGAGACGATCACCCCGACGTTGATGAACTCCTCGCGTTCCACCCGCGGTACCACGCGGATGACCGCATAGTCATACGTGTGCAGCGTGGGCACGGATGGCCTCCTGCACGAACACCGCACGCACTTTCAGGCGATGCTTGAGATAGTCGATGTAGCCTTGGCGATAGGCCTGCGGGCTTTCGAATGCCGGCTCGTTGACCAGCCAGCTGTCCGGCACCAGGCCGACGATGCGCTCGATCTCGGCATCGGTCAGGCGCGCGGCCAGTTCGGCATCCACCTCGGCGACGCGGCTGGCGAACGACAGCAGCACGTGGTCGCGGATCAGCACGAACGGCTTTTCGCAGGCATCGCCGGCGTTGGCCCAGTCGTGATGGAAATACATGGCGGCACCGTGATCGATCAGGTACAGCTTTCGATGCCACACCATCAGGTTCGGATTGCGCGTGGTGCGATCGACATTGCTGGTGAGCGCATCGAACCAGACGATGCGCGAGGCCAGGTCGGCGTCCACCGGCATCGCCGCAGGGTCGTAGTTGATGGCACCGGGCAGGTAGTCCAGGCCCAGGTTCAGGCCCTCGCTGGCGCGGATCAGCTCCTGGATCTCCGGGTCCGGTTCGGTGCGGGCGAACTCGCGGTCCAGCTCGACGAACAGGATTTCCGGAATCGGCAGGCCCAGCGTGCGCGCCATTTCGCCGGCGATCAGCTCGGCGATCAGCGCCTTCGGGCCCTGGCCGGCGCCACGGAACTTCAGCACGGCCATGCCGTCGTCGTCGGTCTCGACCACGGCCGGCAGGGAGCCACCTTCCCGCAAGGGCGTGATGTAGCGGAGGGCATGTACGGTGCGCATGGGCGCATTCTAGCGTGGTGCAGGTGCAACCCCCTGATCGGCGAGGACCGAGTTCGGCCTTCACCTGTCCCTTCCGCCTGTGATGGCAGCATCGTGCTCCAGGAACCCTTGGGTTCATGGGCGTACTGGCACTCTCGATGCAGAGGCTTCAGGCCGGGCATTTGCTCGGCTGCCAGCGACGCGCACTGCGAAGCGGAAACCTCATCCACGATGTCCTGCAGGCTACGGAGGTGCACCGATGAGCGACGAATTCACTCCCATGCTGCCGCCCTTGGACGACGCCAAGGTCGAGGAAATGATCGGCAAGGTCGTACTGGTAGGGGTGACCCGCTATGGCGGCGACGGCCAGGTAAAGGGGCTGGAGCAGTATGCCGGCACGGTGCTGCGCATCAGCGCCGACGAGGGCGTGGTGCTGGCCGACGAGAATGATGGCCACGAGCGCTATCTGCCGCCGATGCTGGACCAGTACCAGCCAGCCGAGCCTGGGGAGTACCGCATGCACACCAGCGGCATGATCGTGGTCGATCCCGATTACCTGGCCACCTGGGACCTGCACGCGCAGCAGTAGTGCCAGGCCACGCCCGGCAGGTGCCGGCAGTTCCGCGGCACCTGCCGGGGCTGCACTTTGCCCCATCCGGCCACTAGCCCTTCCGGCCCATTCACGACAACCCCTGCGGTGCTAGATTCGGGTTCATGCCCGATTCCGGGTACCCATTCACACCCAGGGGATAAGGATGCTGATCCGTCGAACCTCTCTGGCGGCGGCCGTTGCCGTTGCCACCGTCGGCCTGCTGGCCGCTGGCCCGGCGCTTGCCGACTACGCCAAGCCGCCGGAACACCTGCTCAAGGTGCTGAAGGCACCGCCGCCGCCGGCGCCGAACGTGGCCCCGGGCGGCCAGCGCCTGCTGCTGACCACCGCGCAGACCTACCCGTCAATCAGCCGCGTCGCCCAGCCTTACCTGAAGCTGGCCGGCGTGCGCCTGGAGCCGAAGAACCGCAGTCGCCATGACACCCCCGGTGGCTACGGCATTCCGGCCTGCGTGGCCGACTTCACCCTGGTCGATATCGGCAGCGGCAAGGAGACCAAGGTCAACCTGCCGCAGGGCTGCGCCACCGGCGCGTTGTGGTCGGCCGATGGCAGCCACTTCGCCTTCCAGAATGCGGTCGATACCAGCGTGCAGCTGTGGGTGGGCGATGCGGCAACCGGCCAGGTGAAGCAGGTGCCGAATGTGCAGCTGAACCCGATTTTCGGCTATACCGTGCAGTGGCTGGGCGGCAGCCAGAACCTGCTGGTGAAGCTGGTGCCGGCCAACCAGGGCCCAGCACCGTCCAATGGCGGCGTGCCGACCGGTCCGGACGCGCAGGAGTCGCTGGGCAGCAGCGGCGAAAGCAGCACCTACGAAGCCCGCGACACGCTGACCAGCGTCCATGACGAGAAGCTGTTCGCCTATTACGGTACCTCGCAGCTGGCCGTGGTCGATACCGTCGCCAACCGCGTGCGCCCGGTCGGGCAACCGGCGCTGTTCAATGAAGTCAGCGCCGCGCCCGATGGCGTGCACGTGCTGACCGAATCGATCAAGGCACCGTATTCGCATGCGGTGACCTACCAGCGTTTCGCCAACGACGTGGCCGTGCTGGACATCGCCAGCGGCAAGTCCACGCCGATCGCCAGCCTGCCGTTGGCCGACCGCGTGCCGGTGCACGGCGTACCGGAAGGTCCGCGCGGTTTCGACTGGCGTGCCACCGATCCGGCCACCCTGGTCTATGCCGAAGCGCTGGACAAGGGCGACTGGAAGGTGAGCGTGCCGCATCGTGATCGCGTGCTGATGCTGAAGGCGCCGTTCAACGGCAAGCCGGTCGAGGTCACCCGCACCGCACAACGCTTCGAAGGCTTCGCATGGACTGCCGATCCGGCCGTGGCGTTCCAGTTCGAGAACGACGAGAACCGCCACTGGATGCAGACCCGCATCGTCGATGTGGACCAGCCGAAGAAGGAAGGCCGCCTGCTGTGGGACATGTCCAGCGATGAGCTGTACGGCAACCCCGGCAACCTGGTCTTTACCCGCCTGCCGAATGGCGCGCAGGTCGTGCGCCGTGAGGGCAACCATGTGTTCCTCAGCGGCCGTGGCGCGTCGCCGCAGGGCGACCGTCCGTTCCTGGACCGCCTCGACCTGGGCACGCTGAAAAGCGAGCGCCTGTTCCGCAGCAGCGCCGATGCCTACGAGCAGTTCCTCGGTTTCAGCAACACGCCGGGGCGCTACCTGACCTGGCACCAGTCGGTGATCGATCCGCCGAATGCCTTCGTCCGCCAGCAGGGTGAGGCGGTGGCCGACGCGAAGACCGGCGAGGCGCAGTTCGCGTCCACCGCGACCGCGCTGACCAGGCTGGTCGACCCGACCCCGGAAGTGCGCCAGATCAAGAAGCAGCTGGTGACCTACAAGCGTGCCGACGGCGTGGACCTGTCGTTCACCCTGTACACGCCGCCGGGCTACAAGGAAGGCCAGCGCGTGCCGGCGATCCTGTATGCGTACCCGGCCGACTTCGCCAATGCCGCGCAGGCCGGCCAGGTGTCCGGTTCGCAGCAGACCTTCACCCGCCTGCAGCCGTACCGCCTGATGCTGCTGGCCGGCTACGCGATCATCGACAACGCCTCGTTCCCGATCGTGGGTGACCCGAAGAACGCCTACGACACCTACCTGGAGCAGCTGGAAGCCGACGCCAAGGCGGCGGTGGACAAGGCCGTGGACATGGGCGTGGTCGACCGCAACCGCATCGGCGTGACCGGTCACAGCCATGGCGGCCTGATGACCGCCAACCTGATCGCGCACACCAAGCTGTTCAAGGCCGGTGTGGCGACCAGCGGTTCGTACAACAAGACCTTCACCCCGTTCGGCTTCCAGAACGAACGCCGCTCGGTCTGGCAGGCGCAGGACGTGTACCTGAAGGCCTCGCCGTTCTTCTATGCCGACAAGATCAAGCTGCCGCTGCTGCTGGTCCACGGCGAGGACGACGCCAACCCGGGCACCGAGCCGTTCCAGTCGCGCAAGCTGTACCAGGCGATCCGCGGCAACGGCGGCACCACCCGCCTGGTGATGCTGCCGAACGAACCGCACTGGTACACCGCGCTGGAATCGAACGAGCAGCTGGTGGCGGAAATGCTGAACTGGTTCGACACCTACGTGAAGAACGCCAAGTAAGGGAACAGAAAGGCCACCTCCGGGTGGCCTTTCTGTCTCGGGATGTGAGTGGGCAGACGGCCTGGATCCGGATGCGCAATCGGGAATCGGAAAGCCACCTGCCATGCGGCATCCGGGTCCACCCGGGCTGCTAAGCTGGGAATGGAAACGGACCAGGAGACATCGATGCATCGCAATGGAATGCGCGCCATCACTTTTGTCATCGCGACGCTGTTGGCCGGGATGACACACGGAGTGGAAGCGCAGGCTCTGCGGGCAGATGACCGCAGCTACTTTGGCAGCGCCTCCCTTGAACGTGAGGCATGGCAGAACCTCGAGCGCAGCACCCATGCCCTCAAGGCCCTTCAGGCGCCGCCAGACGTGCGGTTCCAGCAGGCCGAGCAGCTGTATGGCGAGTGCCTCCGGCATCATGGCTACCTGCATCTTCAGGCAGCGCGCAATGCTGATGATGCCCGGCTGGCCAACACCCAGGGCGAAGTGGCCGGCACATGTGGACGCATCGCGGCGATTGCCAAGCAGGCATTACGTGATGCGCCCGCGCAGGCTGCCTGGATCGAGCCGCATGCCGACCTGCGTGAACGGGCGTTGCGGGAGGGTGTGCAGCCGGCCAATGCAGCGCTGGTGGATGCGGTCGACACGTTGGCCGACCCGGCGCTGGACAGCTTCGGGCGACTGCACCGGCAGCTGCTGCAATCGGCGCCCTTTGCGCGCTTCGAACATGAAGGCGGCACGTTTGACAGCCGCACCGATGCGCGAGCCCTTTCCCGCCTGCCGGACCGTTCACTGCGCGAAGCGGCATGGCGTGCCTACTGGCAGGGAATGGCGTCGCGGCGCCGCGAAATGGCAACGGTGCTGCTGGGCCTGGTCCGCCTCAACGAGCAAGCGTCGGAACTGCAGGGCGATGGAACTGCGCCTGACCGCAGCTACCGGCACATGGGCCTGGATCAGGCCGCCGTCGACGCGACACTGGCGGCGGTAGCGCGCCACGCGCCGCTGCGACGCAACTATCAACAGATGCAGTTGACCCATCTTGAGCGCATGGGCCAGGCCTCCCCAAGGATCTGGGACATGGGCCTGCCTGATGCGGGCTATATCCCTCCGCCGCTTGACCTGGCGCAATTGCGTGATGCGGCAGCGGCATCGATGCAGGTGCTGGGGCCGGACTACGTGACAGGGCTGCGCGGGCTGCTCGATCCTGCGGGCGGACACATGGATCTGGGTGGATCGGCAGGGCGGCGCGCGATGGATGCGTTTTCGATCAGCGCCCCTGGCGCGCCTTCGCTGCTGTTCGTTGGTCATCGACAGGGCGATCTGGAGGGGGATGTCCAGATCGCTCACGAAGCCGGCCATGCCATGCATGGGCAGTGGATGCAGCGCGGTGGCGCATCCTCGTTCCAGCGCAACGGCAACAAGTGGTTGACCGAGGCCTTCGCCATCTACAACGAACTGAAGTTCCGCGATCAGCTCTATCGGCAGGCCAGCGATCCACGTGCCAAAGCGTATTACCTGAAGTCGTTGCTCGATGACATCATCCTGCAGCTGTTTGTATCGTCTGAAGAGGCCGATCTGGAACAGTCCATCTATCAGCAAGTGGCCGCCGATGAGGTTGGCAACGCAGACGCGCTTGATGCGCTGACGGTGAAGGTACTGGGCCGGTATGGGGGCGCATCGGAGCAGTATCCCGAGCTGCGCAGCACCTGGGTATCCAAGCGGCTGATGTATGAGGATCCGCTTTACCTGGCCAATTACCTGTATGCCGGATTGATTGCGGTGCAGCTCTTCGCACAGGACCAGCAGGATCCGGAGGGATTCAGGGAGCGCTACCTGGCCGTCCTGGGCGAAGGGTTTGATCGCCCGCCGCAGCAGCAGGTCGAGCAGTTGCTGAATGCGAAGCCCGACTGGCCACGCCTGGTCGAGGAGGATCTGGGCCTCTTCCCGCAGTACCTGGCGCAGCTGCAGGTACTGCACGCGGAAATCGAGCGCCAGCGCGGTCGCTGAGCAGGCGACAGCCTGCTGCTGCCGGCACCCGGGTGATGTACGCGGTGCGCAGCGAGCCGGACGCGCTTTCCGCGGTCCTCGACTCGGCCAGCAATGCGCTGGCCGCGCGCGAAGCGAACCGGATGGTGCCCCAGGGTGACCTCGTGTCATTGGCCGTTGCGATTGCGTAACCGTATGTGATGCGGGTGCAATGGCGTGCGGAAGCTGCGATACGCTGCAGGCCTGTTGCTGTCTGCCAGGGGTTTCACCAATGAAGTCCAAACGTATCGCTGCAGTGTTGGCGCTGGTGATGACGCCGATCCTGCATGCGCAATCACTCCCCTCCGAACTGGCGCAGCTGGGCATTGTTGCCGGCATGCCTTATGCCAAGGCCAAGCGCCTGATGGATGCGGCAGGGTGGCAGGCGAGTCCGGTCCAGGGCGCGCCTGAGTCACTCGAGGGCTTTCCGGAAGTTGGATGCCAGAAGGGCGCCAAGCAATGCGCAACAACCTTCGAAAAGGGCGGGCAGCAGGTCGCGATGCGGCTGGGCACTACCCTGGCAGGGCAGCCGTTCGTACAGGGCGCTGATTGAGCGCCTGCTGCGCTCACGCCAGCGGCAGACGGTCCTGCGCGTGCGACAGGCGGTCGTGCAGCGCACGCACGTGCTCGGCCTTGGCATGGATGCGCGCGGTATCACCGAAACTGCGCAGGTAGGTGCACGCGGCAAAGCCAGCGCTCTTCTTTTCGTATTCGGCAATCCAGGCCAGACGGTCCGGGTTGTTGGCCTGTTCGGCTGACCACGCGGCCACCGGTGGGCGGATGCGGTATTTCAGGCCGACGCGCCAGGGCTTCGGTGTCAGTCGCGCACGGAAGCAATGCTGCAGCCGACACATGCGCGCGTACAGGGCGTCGGTACCCAGCGCCTTGAAGAAGGCCTGCAGTTGCTCGTCCTCGGGCGAGAACGTGGCATGCATGACCAGCACGCGTAGTCCGGCTGGCGTGCGGTAGGCGCGCAGATGCCAGTCCGGATGCTGTTCGCTGAAGGCCACGACCCGCTGCAGCGCCACACCTTCGGCGCCACCGGCGGCGGCCAGCCGCCGCCTGCGCTGCATCAGCATCGCGGCATTCACCAGCACTACGGCCGCCACGCCCAATACTACTCCCACCAGCCAGTGCCACAGCAGGGTGCCGACGATGGCGCCAGCAAACAGCAGCGCTGCGGCGATGACAGCGGGCATCACGCAACCCGCCGGTGGCTGCGCATGGTCGATATCGGCGAACAGCACGTCAGGGGTATTGAGGCAGAGCGCACCGTAGCTGTTGCGGGTGATGATGACGTCGCCGTCGCGCTGCACGATCTGCTCGCGGATCGGAACGCCCTCCACGCCGTAGTTGCTGCGCACTTCGCGACGCGGCAGCACCTGCCCGGCGAGGATGGCATTGAGGGCTTCGTTGGCGCGGCGGTCGGCGTGCACCTGCGCCTCGGCAGGGCCTTCGTCGGACCAGCCGAAGCGGCGCACGACCACCGGCCGGCCACGGAAACGGGCCTGCAGGCGGGCTTCGGCCCAGTACGCGGGAACGATCATCATCGTGCGGTGCTCCATCTTCCATGGCAGGTGCCGAGGCGAGTCTGGCACAGCGCCGGTGCGCCCGCATCCGCCTGCTGCACTGGGCCGGGCGGAGTGATAGATTGCGCGCTTCGCATGCACTCCACCAAGAACGGAGCGATGTTCATGATCCTGCGCGGCCTGTTGGCCCTGGCCTGTGCCGGGGCGGTAGGCGTGGCCACCGCAGCGGTACCGGCAGGGCCGCAGATCCTCACCGAGGATGTCAGCCGTTTCTATGCACTTTATGACAGCGCTGGCGGCAAGCCCAGCGTTGCGCAGCTGCGTGGATACCTGGCCGAGGGTTCGGCGGGCCTGGCCGAACTGGCGAAGGTGCGCCGGGTCACCCCCGAGCGCATTGCCGAGTCCATCGCCAACCAGCCGGAACTGTATGCGCAGGGACGAAGCTGCCTGGCCGAACTGCCAGCGGTGAAGCAACGCCTGACGCAGGTGTTTTCCAACCTGCAGGCGATCTACCCGCAGACCCGGTTCCCGCCGGTGACCATCGCGGTGGGCCGTGGCCGTCCGGTCGGGCTGACCTCGAAAAGCGGGGTGATCATCGGCCTGGAAGCGCTGTGCGCAGCCGATTTCATGAATCCCAATGTGCAGGACCGCTTCGTGCACGTGATTGCGCACGAGTACGTGCACATCCAGCAGACGGGCCTGACCGACTTCGAGCCGGGAGACCCGCATGCGACGGTGCTGCGTGTTTCGCTGGGGGAGGGCATCGCCGAGTTCATCGCCGAACTGATTTCCGGCAACGTCGGCAACGGGCGCCACGCGGCCTGGACCCGTGGCCGGGAAGTGCATATCGAAAGCGCCTTCGCGCTGGATCTGGACAGCACCGATCTGTCGCCGTGGCTGTACAACTACATGCCGGGCTCGCAGGAACCCTACGACCTGGGGTACTGGGTGGGTTACCGCATCGCCAAGGCCTATTACCTGCAGGCCAAGGACAAGCGTGATGCGGTGCGCGCGCTGATCCAGCAGGACAACCCCAAGGCGATCCTGGCTGCCAGTGGCTGGACGCCCGGCATGTGGATGCCGGCCAAGGTGACCGGCGTGGCAGCGCGCGCGGCAGCACGCTGATTGCAGGCCGGGGCGCTAGACTGCCACCGTGAACCGGGAGAGTCTCCATGCGTATTCCTGTAGTGCTTGCCGGAACGTTGGCCATCGCCTTCAGCATTGGCTTGACCGTTCCGACCGCGGCTGCTGAAACGGGCGCGGTCAATCCGATGCTGCTCAAGCCCGTAGAGCAGCTGCGCCCTGATGAGATTCGTTTCATGCAGCAGCGCCTGGCTGATTGGCCGCAGCTGCAGCACTATCGTGATGCCAACGCGCGACTGCCCGCGGCGGCGCCGGGCCAGCCACGCGTGGTCTTCTTCGGCGACTCCATCACCGAAGGCTGGGGCAGGGAAGGCAGCGCGGCTTTCTTCCCCGGCAAGGGCTGGCTCAACCGCGGTATCAGCGGCCAGACCACGGCACAGATGCTGGTGCGCTTCCCGCAGGACGTGCTGGCGCTGAAGCCACAGGTGGTGGTGATCCTGGCCGGTACCAACGATATTGCAGGCAACACCGGTCCATCCACGCAGGCGATGATCGAAGACAACCTGCACGCGATGGTGGACCTGGCCCGCGCACATGGCATCGCCGTGGTGCTGGCATCGGTGCTGCCGGTCAGCGATTACCCATGGATGCCCGGGATCGCGCCTGCGCCCAAGGTGCGTGCGCTGAACACGGCGTTGAAGCGCCATGCCGATGCACAGCAGCTGGTCTATCTGGACTACCACACGCCGATGGCCAATGCCGCCGGCGGACTCGATCCGCAGCTGGCCGAGGATGACGTGCATCCTACGGCGAAGGGCTATGCGGTGATGGCGCCGCTGGCCGAAGCGGCAGTCAAGCGCGCGCTGCAGCAGAGGTCGCAGCGGCAGGCAGGCTTGTCGACCACCACGTATCGAAACTGATCAGCAGCGGATCTACCGCCCTGTACTGGGGCATCAGCCTACTGCGGCGCGGCGGAAAGCGCCCCATGCAGGTCGCCCCCATCTGTGCCTCAGGCATCGTCCTGCTTCAACGCCGCATCGGCCGCCAGCAGCGCCTCGGCGGCTGCACTGAGCGACGGCGACGGTGGGGCGACCACGCCGATCGCTTCCATCATCTTCGGCATGCCCAGGAACTGGCGCGCGCGGCGGTCGTAGATGCCGGTGACCAGCAGCGCACGTGTGGCGATCTTCTGCTCGGGCCCGATCAGCACGCGCTGCTCCATGATGCCGCGCGAGCCGACCCAGCCCACCAGGCGCGTTTCCAGGGTAAAGCGCTGGAACGGCTTGAGTTCGCGGCGGAACTGGATGGTGCCGGCACCGACGATCGGCGCCCACTTCTCGCGCAGCGCCACCCGGCCCAGGCCCATGCGCAGGATCAGGTCCAGCCGGCCCAGATCGAAGATGTTCCAGTAGCGGCCGTTGGTCATGTGCAGGTTGCTGTCCAGGTCGTTGGGCAGTACCCGGAACTGCAGCCGTGAGACCCCGAACGGGGCCTCCAGCTTGGGCCGGAACAGGCTGCAAAGCAGTAGATGGAGCAGGCGGAACCAGAGATTCATGGCTATGACGACTGTTATAGAACGGCCGGTACGCTAATCTATGACGACTGTCTTAGCAAGGCGATCGCCGTGAGTCCACGACCCTCTGATGCCCCGCAACGGGTGATTGATGCCGCAGCACAGATGCTGGCGCGGGTAGGCCTCAATGCCACCAGCATCCGTGAGGTGACCAAGCTGGCCGAGGCCCCATTGGGCTCGACCTACCACCATTTTCCCGGCGGCAAGCAGGAGCTGCTGGCGCGTGCCACTCACATGGCTGGCGACAAGGTGGAAGCGCTGCTGGTGGAGTTGCTGAAGGGCGGGGCGGTGCAGGGTCTGCAGCAGTTTCTGGCAATGTGGCGCGAGCGCCTGCTGCGCTCCGGGTTCCGGGCGGGCTGTCCGGTACTGGCCGCTGCCGTGGAGGAGCCGGTGGAGGCAGTGCCGAGCCAGCCCCGTGCAGCAGCTGCTGAAGTGTTCGCACGTTGGCAGGGGCATCTGGCCGCAGCCTTCATTGCCGACGGCCACCAACCTGCTGTGGCGGATGGGTTGGCCAGCCTGGTGATCGCCAGCGTGGAAGGCGCCGTGGCGATGTGCCGCGCACTGCAGGACATCGCCCCGTTCGACCAGGTCGCAGCGCAGTTGCTGAAGGCCGCCGCGCCACCTGAGCGCTAGAATGCACCCGAACGCGCTACTGCGTGCCCGGCAAGGATGTCCGCATGTTGCACCACCTTTCCCTCGGCGTTCGTGACCTTGATATCGCAGGCCGCTTTTATGACGCCGCGCTCGCCGCACTCGGGTACCGCCGGGTGTTCGAGGACGAGACCGCGATCGGCTATGGGGTGGCCGATGATGAAGACGCGTTGTGCCTGAAGCTGCGTGATGACGCCGCAGCGCCGGGCCCCGGCTTCCACCTGGCGTTCGCTGCAGCGTCCGCAGCGGCGGTGGATGCCTTCCACGCAGCAGCCATCGCCAACGGAGGCGCTGACAATGGAGCGCCCGGACTGCGCCCCGATTACGGTGACTTCTACTACGCCGCGTTCGTGGTCGACCCCGAGGGCCATCGCATCGAGGCGGTGACCAAGGCGCGGCCGGCGTGAAGCAGCCGGGCATTCCGGCGCCAGCCCGCTGAAGCTGCCAATCGCATGCCGTAGCCCGGCATGGCCCATACCAGGCCGACGATCGGCCAGCGCCCGTCCGCCCCTGGTACTCCCCAAGCCGTAGAGGCACGCGCAGTTTTCGATCCTGCCCGACTCTGCGCTATTATCCGCCGGGGGCCTCGGAACGTGGCCCGGCTTCAACCAACCCTGACAAGGACAAGCGCATGGATGTCGCTGCACGCAGGAACAGGACGTTGTTTCGTTGGATCATGGTGGCACTGCTGGCGGTACTGATGCCGTTTGCAGCGCTGGCACAGCCCGCAGCCGGGCAGGCCGATGGCGCCGAAGCCGCCACTGCTGCGGATGAGGCGCAATGTCGCGCCTGCAGCTATGAACGCATCGGGCCCAAAGTCGATATCGGGCTGGTTGCACTGGTGTCGCTGCTGGTGGTGGGTCTGCTGATCGCAGCGTCGCGGGAATGGGGCAGCACGTCGCAGCGCTGGACCTGCCGCACGCTGGCTCTGTTGCTGGTGGGCATCGGCCTGGCGTTGTTGTGGTGGGCTGGCAGCGTCGTCTACCTGGGCTACAACCCGTGGCAGGAAATGGCCGCCCCCGTCGGTGGCTCGCTCACCTCGACACTGCTCACTACCTCACCGAAGTGGCTGGCGGCGCTGGTGTTGATTGGTTTCGCGCCTTCCATCTGGAAGCGCAGCGAACGCCTGCCGGCCTGGCGTATCGGCTGACCCTGGAACGACGGCGCCGGGTCAGACCCGGCGCCGCCTGTGGCCATCAGTCAATGCGCCAGCGCACGCCCGCATAGACGCCACGCCCTTCGCCCGGGGTCGAGCGCGCGACATCCCTGCCGGCATCGTCGTAGCCCGGCGTGACCGTGGCCGAGTAGTGGCGGTTGCCGATGTTGCGCATCTCCGCCCAGGCCTGCCAGCGACCACCGGGTGCCTCGTAGCCGATGCGGCTGCCGAAGATCACGTGGCTATCGGCCCAGTAGCTGTTGGCGTAGTCCACCGCGATGCGCGAGGCGTATTCGCTGTTCAGCGCGGCGTACAGGCCGGAGGCATGATCGAAGCGCAGCTCGGCCTGGTAGCTGTGGCGCGGCAGGCCCGGCAGGCGGTTGCTGCCGAAGCGCGCATCGTGGCGGTAACCGAAATCACTGAAGGTGTACGCCTGGCGCAGTGACAGGCGCCCCGGCGCGGCCTGCCACAGCGTGCTGTCCAACCCGGCTTCGATGCCACGGTGCACAGTGGGGCTGGCATTGTTCTCGGCGATGAACAGGTTCGGCACCGGCTGCAGCTCCACGCTCAGCAGCTCGTGCTTGACGTGCGCGTAGTAGCCGGTCAGTTCCCAGCGACCCAGCGCCGCGTCACCGCGCGCGCCCAGTTCCAGCGTGGTGGCGGTCTGGTTCTGCATCGGCACCGGCGCGCGCTGGCGGCCGGTAGACGGGCCATTGCCCGGCCCGAAGTACTGGTTCGAGCCCCAGATCATCGACCACGGGTGCGGCGCCTCCACCGAACGGCTGAGGTTGCCGAACCACTGCGTCTGCGCGCTGTGCTGCCAGGTGAAGCCCAGTCGCGGCGCGTAGTCCCAGTCGTGGTCGCGCAGGCGGCCTCCGCTGCTCGGCCAGGTCACCTGCACGTCGCGGCGGGTGCTGATCAGTGCCAGCCCGGTCTGCATGCGCAGGCGGTCGTTGAAGGTGAGGGTGTTGCTGACGTGCAGCGTGCTGTCGGTGCCGTGGTGGCGGAAGTCACGCGTGCGCGTACCGGCGGCATAGCCGTTGCTGGCAAAGCGCAGCGACTCGCGCACATCGGCGTCCAGATCGTGGGTGACGCGCAGACCGATCGTGGTTTGGCTGTCCAGGCCGAACAGCCGGTGGCGGTGGTGGTAGTCCAGCGTGGCGTTGAGGTTGGCGTAGTCCAGCTGCTGGCGGTACAGGCTCTCGTTCAAGTCCATCGGGTACGTGTGGTAGACCAGCCCGGCCTGCAGCGAAGAATCCTCGTCGATCTGCAGCGTGGTGACATTGGCCACCCAGGTGCTGCCCGGCTGCGGGCGGCGCGCATCGATGGCCAGGTTGGCCGCGTTTGCCGCATGCGGATCGTTGCGGATCTGATCGCGGGTCAAGCGACCGGGCGTTTCGTGATTGGTTTCGCGGTAGCGCACGAAGAAACGCGTCTGCAGGTCGGGCGTGATCTGCCAGCCGATGTTGGCCATCGCGCCCTTGCCGTCGCCGCGCGCATGGCGCTGATAACCATCGAACTCGGTATCGGTGTAGGCCAGGAAGTAATCGAGATCTCCGTTGACACCGCCCCAGCTGATGCCGCGTTTCTGGTAGCCACGGCTGCCCGCTTCGTAGTGCAGCTGCACGCCGGCCGAATCACGGCCGCTGCGGCTTACATAGTCGATGGCACCGCCCAGCGCCAGCGCGCCGCGCTCGAAACCATTGGCGCCCCGCAGCACTTCCACGCGTGAAAGCCACAGCGGTTCGAGCAGCTCGTAGGGCGTGCCGCCCGGTCCGGTCAGCGGCAGCCCGTCGATCGAAACTGCAATACCAGACGCATGGGCACCCGGGCCACGGTTGATGCCCGAACCGCGGATCGAGATCTTGGTGCCCTCGTTGCCCGGCGACTGCGCGCTGATGCCGGGCTGGGAGGCCAGCACATCGGCGCTGCTGGAAAGGCGGCTGTCGGCCTTGGCCACGTCGATGACGTTGCTGGCGCCGGGTACACGCTTCAGCGCCTCGCGCGCCTGCGCGCTGGCATCGGCAGCAGCGGAGACCTGCACAGCATCCAGCGTGGTGGCCTGCGGGGCTGCGGCGGCGGTGGAGGAAAGGCCGAGGGAAACGGCCAGGAACAACTGCGACGGGGTGGGGCGGTACGACGAGAGCGACATACGGAAATGCTGTAAACCACGAAGGTGGCGCGCAAGTTAACAGGTCGACGGCGCCACGTCACCCATCGGCGGCGTATGGCCGCCCGCCGCGTTCCTGTAGAGCCGAGCCCGCGCTCGGCTAATCGCGCAGCGCGGGTTGTCTGCGATCGCCATGAAGATCAGCCGAGCATGGGCTTGGCTCTACAGCAGGGTTTACGGCGAAGGCTTCGCCAGCGTCTTGGCCTTCGCGTACAGCGCCTTGGCAATCTCTGCATCACCCAGCGCCGCATGACACTCGGCCAGGCTGTCCCACGCATTGGTCGAATCTGGATACAACGCGGTGTTGAGCGCGAATACTCTCAGTGCGTTGCCTGCACCGAGGCTTTCGCGGATGGCGTAGCCATCGGCATTGATCGCACGTTCCAGTTCGCCGGTGGGCACGCCATGGCCAACGCGCAGCCAGCTACGCATCTGCGTTGTCGCATCGGTGCTGTCATCCAGCGCATACGCGATCAGCCGCTCGGACAGCACCGCATGCGGAAACTCCTGCGGCGCGGCGACCGCCATCGTGCTCTCCACCAGCGTGCTGGACCAGACATTGCGGGCGCTGCCGTTGGTCAGGTACACGAACACCCAGTAGCCGCCGGCCAGCGTGCCTTTGTAGGCCAACCGCGCACGAACGCGGGTGCCGCCATCATGGCCGACCTGGGTGTAGCCGTCGCTGCGGGTGGTGTCCCAGCCGGTGGAGAAGAAATTGCTGCCGCCACCGCTCAGTTTCTGCGGCTGCCAGAGTTCTTCCAGGGTCGCCGTGCGCACCAGCTTGCCGGTGGCCAGTGCCTGCAGGAAGCGGTTCATGTCGCCCACGGTGGTCTGCAGGTCGGCATGGCCCCAGCCGTAGTCCGGCCAAGGGTCTTCATTGGCCGGCTGCAGTTGGCCGTCCTTGCCGATGTAGGGCACGGCCGCTCGTTGCGTCGGCACACTGGCCCCGCCCCAGGAGGTGCTGGCCATCTTCAGCGGTTGCAGGATGCGTTCGCGCGCGATGGCCGGGTAGGGCTTGCGATAGTGCGCTTCCAGCAAGGCGGTCAGCACCAGGTAGTTGGCCTGGGTGTACTGCACGCGGCTGCCGGTGGCGAACTGCATCGGTGCAGCACCGGCCACCTTCAGCGCAGTGCCAAGGTCAGGCGCTACACCGGGGTAGCCCTTGCTCACCCAGCGGTTATCCACCCGGTTGTAGTACTCGCCGATACCCGAGCTGTGGTTGAGGAAATCACGCACGTGGATCGCCTGCCATGCAATCGGCAGGTCCGGAACATAACGGCTGGCCGGCGCGTCAAGATCCACCTTGCCCCGGTCCACCAGTTGCATCACCAGCGTGCTTGTCAGCAATTTAGCCATTGACTGCGCGGCGAAGATGGAATCGACGGCGGCAGGTGTGTGCGTAGCGCGATCACGTTCGCCGCTGGCGCCCTGGTACAGCACCTGGCCGTTGTGTGCGACCAGTACCGCCTGGCCGGCGATGCCGTAGCGTTCGCGGTTGGCCTGCAGTTGGGTGTCGAGCTGATTGGAAAGATCGCCGGGGGACTCACGCGCCGAAGCGACCGGAGCAGCGAACAGGGCGCAGAGCAATGCGGCAGCAAGGGTGCGGTACATCGCGGTGATCCATCAGCGGTGATGGCGCATGTTGGTCAGCGGCGGTCGACGGGTCAAGCGGAGGCGGGCGCCTATGTGAATGCGTGAATTTCCAATGGCCTGTCGTAAACAGCTCTTCGCGACGGATGAGGCACCAGATATAAGAACGCCTCAGTCCAAACCGACGAGATAGCCTTGCATGGGAGGGTTAATGGAGGAGGATGAGGATTTCGCGCTCTTCATCGAGAGCTTCGGAGAGGCAACTGAACACGATCCGGTGCCAGAGACCAGCTTCTCCAAGTGGACGGGCATCTTGCCCGAATCGCTTTTGAGCTATTGGCGTCGGGATGGATGGGCGAACTATGGCAACGGACGCCTGTGGACGGTGAATCCCGAGGACTACGACGGCCTGATGCGCGCGTGGTTGGCCGGTACTCCATTTACACAGATCGATACCTACCATGTGTTTGCCAGAAGCGGGTTTGGACGCCTCTACCTGTGCGGCGAAGCATCAGGTGCGGGCTTGAACATCGATCCAGTCAGCAGTGAAGTGTTTGCTCTTCAGAACTGTTTGAGGCCGAAGTCTCTTGCGCGACAGGACGGTGGCATCAAGGCCTTCTTCGCCTGCGCGGAGCTCGACGATTTTGATCTGATGGATGGGGATGAAGAACTGCTCTTCGATAGGGCTGTGAACACTTGTGGGAACTTGCTGGCGGATGAGATGTCTGGCTTTGAGCCAGCGTTGGTTTGCGGCGGAGAAATCACCATTGAGAATGTGCGCAAGCTAAAGATTCAGCCGCACCTGCACATGCTCAGAGAGTTCGCCACACCTGCGTTTCCACGCTATGCGATTGATGTAAAACCGCTGGCCCGGAAGTGATCCAATCAAGTCGAATCATGTAGAGCCGAGCCCATGCTCGGCTGCCTTCCTGTCAGGCGTCGTGACCCTGGAAGCATTGAGCCGAGCATGGCTCGGCTCTACAGGTGCCTTGCGGCAGTGCCGGCTGCTGGCCGGCACCCCTGTGATCAGCCCAGGATTCCGGGCAGATCCAGTCCCTTCTCCTTCGCGCAGTCGATCGCGATTTCATAGCCCGCATCTGCATGGCGCATCACGCCGGTGGCCGGATCGTTCCACAGCACGCGGCCAATCCGCTTCGCCGCTGCCTCGGTGCCATCGCACACGATCACCATGCCGGCGTGCTGCGAGAAGCCCATGCCCACGCCGCCACCGTGATGCAGCGACACCCAGGTTGCGCCACTGGCGGTGTTGAGCAGGGCGTTCAGCAGCGGCCAGTCGGACACCGCATCGGAACCGTCGGCCATCGCTTCGGTTTCGCGGTTTGGCGAGGCCACGCTGCCGCTGTCCAGGTGGTCACGTCCGATCACCACCGGCGCCTTCAGTTCGCCGTTGGCGACCATCTCGTTGAACGCCAGGCCGAGTCGATCACGATCACCCAGACCGACCCAGCAGATGCGTGCCGGCAGGCCCTGGAACTTGATCTTCTCGGCGGCCATGTCCAGCCAGCGGTGCAGGTGCGGGTTGTCCGGAATCAGTTCCTTCACCTTTGCATCGGTCCTGGCGATGTCTTCCGGATCACCGCTCAGTGCCGCCCAGCGGAACGGGCCGATGCCGCGGCAGAACAGTGGGCGGATATAGGCCGGCACGAACCCCGGGAAATCGAAGGCATTGGCCACGCCTTCTTCCAGTGCCATCTGCCGCAGGTTGTTGCCGTAGTCCACGGTCGGCACGCCCAGCGCGTGGAAGCCGAGCATGGCGCGGATGTGGTTGGCCATCGATGCACGCGCAGCCTTCTCCACTTCCTTCGGTGCACTCACACGCTTCTCATCCCACTGTTCGACCGTCCAGCCCTGCGGCAGGTAGCCGTTCACCGGGTCGTGCGCGGAGGTCTGGTCGGTCAGCAGGTCCGGCTTCACGCCACGCTTGAGCAGTTCGGCCAGCACATCGGCAACGTTGCCGAGCAGGCCCACCGACTTCGGCGTGCCGGCCTTGCACGACTCGTCGATCATGCGCAGCGCTTCGTCAAGATTGTCGGTCCAGGTGTCGAGGTAGCCGGTGCGCAGGCGCATGTCGATGCTGCTCTTGCGGCACTCGACGGCCAGGCAGGAGGCGCCGGCCATCACGGCAGCCAGCGGCTGTGCACCGCCCATGCCGCCGAGGCCGCCGGTGAACAGCCACTTCCCGGTCAGGTCGCCACCGAAGTGCTGGCGGCCCATTTCCACGAAAGTCTCGTAGGTGCCCTGCACGATGCCCTGCGCGCCGATGTAGATCCAGCTGCCGGCGGTCATCTGGCCATACATGGCCAGGCCCTTCCTATCCAGCTCGTTGAAGTGGTCCCAGTTGGCCCAGCGCGGCACCAGGTTGGAATTGGCGATCAGCACGCGCGGTGCATCGGCGTGGGTGCGGAACACGCCCACCGGCTTGCCGGACTGCACCAGCAGGGTCTGGTCGTCGTCCAGGCGCTTGAGCGTTTCGACGATGGCATCGAAGCTCTCCCAGTCGCGCGCGGCACGACCGATGCCGCCATACACCACCAGTTCCTGCGGGCGCTCGGCCACATCGGGGTGCAGGTTGTTCATCAGCATGCGCAGCGGTGCTTCGGTCAGCCAGCTCTTGGCGTTCAGCGTGGTGCCGGTCGGCGCGGCGATGGTGCGGGACGGGTCGTTGCGGGTCATGCGGCGCTCCGGTTCGTAGCGAATTCAAGGCAGGCGTTGAGCACCTGCGCCAGGGTGTGGCGCAACGGTGCGGCGTGGTCGGGGTCGAGCGGGGTGGGCCAGCTGTGTTCGTCTACCTGGTCGGGCAGCGGCTCGTGCATGTAGCCGCGGCAGGCAAGTTCCATCTGCAGGCTGTGCACGCCGCCGGCGATGTTGCTGTAGTGGCGGGTGATCCAGCCGCCCTTGAAGCGGCCGTTGCGCACTTGGCTCATGCCGCTGATCTTCAGCAGGTTTTCCACCACGTCGCTCAGGGCGTTGTCGCAGGAGGTGTCCGGTGCGCCGGACGGACCGGCAGTCCCCAGGTTGAACTGCGGCAGTTCGCCCTCGAACAGGTGCGGGATATGCGAGCGGATCGAGTGCGCGTCGTACACCACCACGGTGCCGTGGCGTGCGCGCAGGCGCGTGATCTGCGCCGCCAGCGCATCGTGGTAAGGCAGGAAATACGTGTCGCGGCGACGGGCGATTTCCGCTTCATCCGGTTCGCGCCCGGCGTGGTATAGCGGCTGGTTGTCGAAGGTGGTCAGCGGGCACAGGCCGGTGGTGTTCTGCCCCGGGTACAGCGAGACGCCGCTGGGATCGCGGTTGAGGTCGATCACCGAACGCGAGATCGCCGAGCGCACCGTCGTCGCGCCCATGCCGCGCACGAAGTCGTACAGCTCGTGCACCCACCAGTCGGCATCGCGGCGGGCCAGCCACGGCGAGTGGTAGTCGCCGATCAGGTCGTGCGGCAGCTCGCTGCCGGTATGCGGGAAGCTGACGATGAGGGGGGCGTCGCCTTCGTGCACCGTCAGCCATTCGGGACGGGTATTCATGCGTGGGGTTCCACGGTTGGCAGCAGGTCGGTCAGGCCCTGCGCCAGCGCGCCACTGCGCACCAGATTCGTGGCGGTCACCATGTCCGGATGGAAGTAGCGGTCTTCTTCCAGCGTCGGCACCTGCGCGCGCAGCGTGGCACGCACGTTTTCCAGCGCGGCGCTGGAGCGCAGCGGCGCATGGAAATCACAGCCCTGCGCAGCGGCCAGCAGCTCGATGCCGATCACGTTGGCGGCGTTCTCGGCCATCTGCATCAGCCGGCGTGCGCCATGCGCGGCCATCGACACATGGTCTTCCTGGTTGGCCGAGGTCGGGATCGAGTCAACGCTGGCGGGGTAGGCGCGCTGCTTGTTTTCCGAGACCAGCGCCGCAGCGGTCACCTGCGGAATCATGAAGCCGGAATTCAGGCCCGGGCGCGGGGTCAGGAACGCCGGCAGGCCGGACAGCGCCGGGTCCACCAGCATCGCCAAGCGGCGCTCGCTGATAGAACCGATCTCGCACACCGCCATCGCCAGCATGTCGGCGGCGAAGGCTACCGGCTCGGCGTGGAAGTTGCCGCCAGACAGCGCTTCGCCGGTATCGGTGAACACCAGCGGATTGTCGGACACGCCGTTGGCTTCGATTTCCAGCGTAGTCGCGGCCTGGCGCAGGATGTCCAGCGCCGCACCCATCACCTGCGGCTGGCAGCGCAGGCAGTAGGGATCCTGCACGCGCACGTCGTTGTCACGGTGTGATTCGCGGATGCCTGAGCCCTGCATCAGCGTGCGGAGCGTGGCGGCGGTGGCGATCTGCCCGCGCTGGCCACGGATGGCATGGATGCGCGGATCAAACGGCGTGTCCGAACCCTTGGCCGCTTCCACCGACAACGCGCCGGTGACCAGTGCCGCCTGGAACACGGTTTCGATTTCGAACAGGCCGGCCAGCGCATAGGCGGTGGAGAACTGGGTGCCGTTGAGCAGGGCCAGACCTTCCTTTGCGCCCAGATCGATCGGCTGCAGGCCGGCCCGCGCCAGTGCGTCGGTTGCGGGCAGGCGTTCGTCACCGATGTAGGCTTCGCCCACGCCCAGCATCACGCCGGCCAGGTGCGAAAGCGGTGCCAGATCGCCGGAAGCACCCACCGAGCCTTGTGCCGGCACCACGGGCAATACGCCCTTGATCAGCATCGCTTCGAGCAGCAGCAGGGTTTCCTCGCGAATGCCCGATGCGCCTTGCGCCAGGCTGACCAGCTTCAGCGCCATCATCAACCGCACCACGCTGGCCGGCATCGGTTCGCCCACGCCAGCAGCGTGCGAGAGCACGATATTGCGCTGCAGGGTGGCCAGGTCTTCGCGCTCGATGCGCACGCTGGCCAGCTTGCCGAAGCCGGTGTTGATGCCATACACCGGTGCGCCTTTGGCGACGATGGCAGCCACCGCCGCAGCGCTGGCGCGCACCACCGGCAGCGCGGCCGGGTCCAGTGCAAGCGGCGCACCGCGATAGACCTGCCGCCACTGGGCGAGAGTGACATGGCCGGGGCGAAGAACCAGGGTGTTGCTCATGTGTTGCTCCAAGAGGCAGGCAGGTCGGGCTGTCCGCGCACCACGCGCGCGTGCAGCGGGTTGAATCCAATGCGATAGACCAGGTCGGCGGGGGCATCGATGTCCCAGATCGCCAGGTCGCAGTCCAGGCCCACGGCGAGGCGGCCGATGCGGTCGCTGCGCCCGAGCGCGCGCGCCGCTTCACGGGTGAAGCCGGCGATGCACTCGTCCACGGTCAGGCGGAACAGGGTGGCGCCCATGTTCATCGCCAGCAGCGGGCTGGTCAGCGGCGAAGTGCCCGGGTTGCTGTCGGTGGCCAGCGCCAGCGGCACGCCGGCCGCACGCAGCGCGGCGATCGGCGGGAGGGTGGTATCGCGGGTGAAATAGAAAGCACCGGGCAGCAGCACGGCGACGGTACCGGCAGCGGCCATCGCGGCAATGCCGGTATCGTCCAGATGTTCGATATGGTCGGCCGACAGTGCACCGAAGCTGGCGGCCAGTTCAGCACCATGCTGGTTGCTCAGCTGCTCGGCATGGATCTTCACCGCCAGCCCGTTGGCGCGCGCTGCTTCGAAGACCTGCCGCGCCTGCGCCGGCGAGAAGGCGATGTTTTCGCAGAACACATCCACCGCTTCGGCCAGGCCTTCCGCGGCGATGGCCGGAATCATCACGTCGCACACCTCGTCGGTGTACTCCTGTGCCTCGCGGCCCGGCGGAATCGCGTGCGCGCCGAGGAAGGTGGTCACCACGTTGACCCGGCATTGCTCGCCCAGCGTGCGTGCAACCTGCAGCTGCTTGCGTTCGTCGGGCAGGGTCAGGCCGTAGCCGGACTTGATCTCGATCGTGGTCACGCCCTCGGCGCGCATCGCCAGCAGGCGCGGGCGGCTCTCGCTGGCCAGTTGCTCGGGCGTGGCAGCGCGGGTGGCGCGCACGGTGGAGACGATGCCGCCGCCGGCGCGGGCGATCTCGGCATAGCTGACGCCCTGCAGGCGTTGCTCGAATTCGTTGGCGCGGTTGCCGGCGTAGACCAGGTGGGTGTGGCAGTCGATCAGGCCGGGCGAAATCCAGCGGCCTTCGCCGTCGATGCGGGTGGTCGGCTGCAGGTGAGCGTCGCTGCCGGCCGGGCCAACGTGGACGATGCGGCCGTCGGCGCTGGCCAGTACGCCATCGCGGATGACACCCAAGCCCTTGCCGTCGAGGGTGATCAGGTGGACGTTGGACCAGAGGGTATCGACGTGCATGGCATCCACAACGCGGCTGTGCTTATATGTCTATACAATATAGGCGTCCATTTCGGGTTGTCCAGCCATGTCCGATTCGCGTTCCCCGCACAGTTTCCATGCTGCCCACGCCCTGCTGGCCGAGGGATGGGCCCGCGATGTCCGCCTGCAGGTGCAGGACGGCCGCATCACCGCGATCCACACGGGGCAGGGCGCCCAGCACGGCGACACCCGCGTCGGCATCCTCGTGCCGGGCCTGCCCAACCTGCACAGCCACGCCTTCCAGCGCGGCATGGCCGGCCTGACCGAGATCGGCGGCGGTGACGGTGACAGCTTCTGGAGCTGGCGCGAGCTGATGTACCGCTTCCTGGCCCACCTGCGGCCGGACGCGGTGCAGGCCATCGCCGCCCAGGCCTACATGGAAATGCTCGAAAGCGGCTTTACCCGCGTCGGTGAATTCCACTACCTGCACCACGACGCCGATGGTCGCGCCTATGCCAACCGCGCCGAGATGAGTGCACGGATCGCGGCGGCAGCCGAGCAGACCGGCATCGGCCTGACCCTGCTGCCGGTGTTCTATGCGCATGCCGATTTCGGCGGGGCGGCGCCGAATCCAGCGCAGCGGCGCCTGATCCACGACGTGGAGGGTTTCGCGCAGCTGCTGGAGGCCGCCAAGCCGGCATTGGCCGCGCTGCCCGACGCGGTGCTCGGCATCGCACCGCACAGCCTGCGTGCGGTCACCGGCGAGGAACTGAGTGCGTTGCTGCCGCTGACCGACGGCCCGGTGCACATCCATATCGCCGAGCAGGTGCGCGAAGTGGAGGCCTGCCTGGCCTGGAGCGGCCAGCGCCCGGTGCAGTGGCTGTACAACCATGCGCCGGTGGATGCGCGCTGGTGCCTGGTGCATGCCACCCACATCACCGATGACGAGCGCGCGGCCATTGTGGCCAGCCAGGCCGTGGCCGGCCTGTGCCCGATCACCGAGGCCAACCTGGGCGACGGCCTGTTCCCGATGCAGGCATTCGCGCGCGAGGGCGGACGCTTCGGCGTCGGCTCCGATTCCAATGTGCTGATCGATGCGGCCGAAGAACTGCGCCTGCTTGAATACGGCCAGCGGCTGACCCAGCGCGGTCGCAACGTGCTGGCGCCGGATGCCACCCGCAGCACCGGTCGCTTCCTGTTCGAAGGCGCACTGCACGGTGGTGCACAGGCGCTGGGCGTGCCCGCTGGCCTGCAGGTGGGCGCCAGTGCCGACCTGGTCGAACTGGATGCCGGGCACCCCGCGCTGCAGGCGCGACAGGATGACGCATGGCTTGACAGCTGGGTGTTCGCCGCACGTAATGGCGCGCTGCGATCGGTCTGGCGCCATGGCCGCCAATGCGTGGCCGGGGGCCGCCACCTGCAGCGCGAGGCGATCACCACCGCCTTCGCCGCCGCCCTGCGCGGCGTGCTGGGCTGATCGCCTCCCGCTACCGAGACCCCATTACGTGAAGGCCAGCAAGTCCGCCACGCTCAACCAGCGTATCCGCAGCGATCTGGAAAGCCGCATCCTCAGTGGAGAGTGGGCGCCGGGCTTCCGGATTCCATACGAGCACGAGCTGATGGAGCAGTACGGCTGCTCGCGGATGACCGTGAACAAGGTGCTGACCGCGCTGGCCGAGAGCGGCATGATCGAGCGCCGCCGTCGCGCCGGTTCATTCGTGGCGCGGCAGCCGCCGCACCTGGAACAGGTGGCGCTGGAGATTCCCGATATCGCGATGGAGGTCGGCTCGCGCGGCCATCAGTACGCCTATCGCCTGCTGCAGCGCGATCTGCGGCTGGCCGATGCCGGCAATGCTGGTGAAGTCGAGCTGGCTGGGCAGGAGAACCTGCTGGCAATGCGCTGCCTGCACCTGGCCGATGGCCGTCCGCTGGCGCTGGAGCACCGCCTGATCAGCCCGGTGGGGGTGCCCGAGGTGCTGGAGGTCGATTTCAGTACCACCGCGCCGGGCAGCTGGCTGCTGCAGAACGTGTCGTGGACCCGTGCCCAGCACCGCATCAGCGCCTGGGGCGCGGATACCGCCACCGCCAGGCTGCTCGATGTGAAGCCCGGCACAGCCTGTCTCGTGATCGAGCGGCTGACCTGGCGCGGTGAACAGCCGATCACCCGCGTGCGCCAGGTGTTCCTGGGGGATGCCTGGGACCTGGTCGCGCGCTTCGCGCCGGGCGCGCGATAGGGATTCCATCCACGCGTGGCGTGGATCTACTGGGCCGGAACGACTGTCCTTGAACTCTGTCGGGGCGTGTGTGCGATGTGTATCGTCCCTGCATGAAGAGCAGGGACCTCATCCGGGATCTGGAAGCGGCAGGTTGGATCTGACGCCGGATCCGCGGATCCGATCATGTATTCGTGTACCCCCAGCACCCTCACATCATTACCGTTCCTCACCCAAGGAAGGATCCGGGGAAAGGGCTGGTGCAGGCGTTGCGGAAGCTCGCAGGACTGACGTAGGAGGGCCCATGCGATATCCAGTCTTGATCGAGGCAGGCGATGAGCGCACCGCGTGGGGTGTGGTCGTTCCAGATCTGCCGGGGTGCTTCTCGGCGGCCGACACGCTTGATGATGCGCTCAGCGCTGCCGAGGAGGCTGCACTCGCCTGGATTGATGCGGCCCTGGATGAGGGGCGCTCGATTCCGACACCTTCCGCGCCGCAGAAGATCGCCGCCGAGGCATCCAAGGACATCCGTTGGATTCTTGCGTACATCTGCATTGATCCGGCTCTGCTGGACGATACCATCGAGCGGGTCAATATCAGCCTGCCACGCCGGATCCTGGCGAGGCTGGATGCGCAGGCCAGAGCGGCGGGTGAATCGCGCTCCAGTTACATCGCCCATCTCGCAGCATTGGGCTGAGCTGGTGCCATGTGGCGCCGAGCCGATGCTCGGCTGCTGTTCGCGTGTGGCTCAACTCTACAAAGGCATCCACGCGTGGCGTGGATCCAACAAGGGGTCGCGCATCGGGGTTCAGTAAAACCACGCCACGCGTGGATGCGGCCCCATCAGTACGTGGCGCATTGGCGCCAGCGCACCGGCTCATCCACGCCGGGGCGGGCGTTGAGCTGGATGCGCACGTTGCGCAGGGCGGGGGAGTGCAGCACTTCCTCGCAGACCTGCGGCCACACCGCGTCCAGCTCGCCCGTGCGGTTGATCGCCAGCGTCTGCCGGGTCAGCCAGACCCCGCTGGCGATACCGGGCTTGCCGGCCAAGGCGCGGGACAGATCGGCCTGGAAACGCTCCAGCGTGGCGGCATCCGGGTTGGGGTTGCTGCGCGCGTCGGCTGAGGGCGTGGCCGGTGCAGGCGCAGCGGCCGGCGGCGTGGTGGCGGGGGCCGGCGCCGGTTCGGGCGCCGCTTCAACCGCAGGCGCAACCGGCGCGGGGGTGTCCGCCACCTCGGCAACAGGCGGGGTGTCCTGCACATGCAAGCCTTGCAGGCTCAATCCCACCAGCAGGCCCAGCGTGACCGCGCCGAGCGCGGCAATGGCGATCCGGCGCAGTGCTTCATGGCGGGCGCTGGCGCGCACACGGGTTTCGATTTCTGCCGGCAGGTAGGGCTGCAGCAACGGCCACAGGCGCGGACCGTCCAGTACTTCTACCGCCTGCTTCTCGGCAGCGCTGCGCCCGTCGCGTTCCATCCGGCCTTCGGTCAGCAGCACGCCGCCCTTGGCGCCGGCCAGGCGCGCAGCAGCGCCCAGCTCGTTCACTGCGGCGGTGCCGATACGGTAGGCAAGGCCATGCTTGCAGGAAACCAGCCACTGGTTGGGGCCGTCGCTGAGCAGGAAGTCGCTGCTCGGCTCGCGGGATTCCTCCGCCGGGTCATTCAGTTCACGCAGGCCGCGCTGTTCGCGCAGCATGCGCTTGACCAGTACCGAGAACTCGCGCCAGTGCATGCCGGCCAGGGCTTGCAGGCCGAGTTGCATCTCCTTCTGCCGCCGCTTGATCCACCACAGATAGACAACAGCCAGGGAACAGGTAAGCAGGGCCGACAGCAGGGCCAGGATCCAGGGGAGCATGCAGGAGTAGGGCGGAAGGGGCGAAAGCGGAGAACGACAGTGTAAAGGTCGCGGTACCTGGCCGGGTCAGGAGGTTCCTGACAGGAAGCGTGATGGAACGCCCAGTTCGGAATACAGCAGGCACGAAAAACCCGCCAATCCTGAAGCCGTGAGGGGAGGGAACAAACGGCAGCCGAAGCGATTGGCGGGTTGCTCGCGATTGTCAATCAAAGTTTATTGCATTGCAACAATGAGCCGGTCAGGGCAGGCCGCCTGGCGACTGATGGCTGCCCGGAGCAGGGGCGTCGGTGCCGGACGCGGCGCGGTTTTCCAGCTTGGCCAGGCGCGCGTGCAGGGCATCGATGCGGGCTTCGAGCGCCGTCACTTCGTCGGCGGTGGGTACATGCAACCGCTTGAGCACGCCCTGCACCTGGTCATCAAAGGCCTTCTCGACCTTGTTCCAGGTGCCCGAGGCCTTCTCGCGGGCTTCGTCCAGCGAGCTCTCGACGTTATCACGCCAGCCCGGGCCCTGTTCGCTGCTGCGCTCACGGCGGCGGGCTTCCCAGGCTTCGCCTTCCTTCACCAGGCCGTCAAAGAAGCGGCTGCCTTCGGCCTGTGCACGGCCGAGAGCGCCAAGACCGGCCAGCCACACCTGCTGCGCCGAGTCACTCAGCTTGCGCGAAAAGCGCTCGGCCTGGTCACCGAAAGAGGCGTCGTCGTTGCGGCGGTCGTCGTTCTCGTAGTGGTTCATCGCAGTTCCCGTGGGAGTTGGGCCTGCCCCGAGAGTAGCGCGCCGTGGCGTTGCACGGCCGTGATGGCCGCGGCCGGGGTTCAGCCCAGCTTTTCCTTCAGAACGCGCTGTATCTCGCCTTCGACCATGCCCTTCATCGCCGACAGCAGGAAGCCCAGTTTGGCCGTCACGCGCACGGCGCCTGGCTGCAGTTCGATCGCGCCGTCCACGCCGCTGCCGGAGAAGTTCAGTACATCGGCGGTCCACGACGACTTCAGGCCGAAGCGCTCGGACAGCTTGGCGGCGACCTGCTCGATCGCGGCGCGCGCCTGCGCGTCGGGCAGGCCGTGGGCGTGGCGGACATCGATGGTGGACATGCAGGCTCCTGGCGCAGGGCGGGGATGATCAATGAGGGCGAGCATTGTGCGCATGGAGGGCCTCCGCGCCAAGCACTCATCCTGGGTTCTTCTTCGTTGGCGACCAACCTGCTAGGCTGCGCCGCGTGCAGAACCTGCTTGTTCACTTCAGCCAACAACAACAGCCCGACCAGCCGCTGCGGCCCGGGGTGCAACGCATCGTGCGCCAGGCCAACGGCAGTGTGCGGCTCGGCGATGCCGGCCATGGTGCCCTGTTGCTGGCGCAGTTCTGCCTGGATGATCGCGGCCTGTGGCTGCAGGTCGGCAACGGGATCCGCGGCATTCATGTGAACGGTCGACCGGTGCGGCGCATGGCGCTGCTGCGTGCGGGCGATGCGGTGTATGTGGACGGCGTGGAGATGGTCCTGCAAGGTGAAGTCGAGAGCCTGCTGCAGGCGCCTGCGCCGAAGAACGAGGAAGGCAGCGACGAGCAGCAGCGGCTGTTGCGCGGAGTTGGCGGCCTGCACCACGGCCGCAGCTTCACCCTGTCGCGGGCCCGCCTGATCGGCCGCGGCGGCGACGTTGACATCGCTATTGACGATCCGGCCTTCGCCGAACGACACGCCCGCGTGGAAGTGCATGGTGATCGCGTGCTGCTGCGCGATCTGGGCAGTGCCGACGGCACCTGCGTCAATGGCGTGGCCGTGCGCCATTGCTGGCTGCAGGCCGGCGACCAGGTGGTGTTTGATGGCCAGCACCGGTTTGTGCTGGAAGTGCCGCATGACCCGCGCCGGCGCCCGCTGCCGGGTGAAGACGAGTCCAGCCAGGACGCCGAGCAGGCGCCGGTGCTGCCGGCCGTGCCGCGCAAGGTCCGGCGCTGGCCGTGGCTGCTGGTCAGTGCGCTGCTGCTGGCCGCGCTGCTCAGCCTGCTGCTCTGGTTCGGCGCGCGCTGACGCTAGTGCCGGCCGCTGGCCGGCAACCGCCGCCCCTGAATCCGTGAGGTGGCTGGCCAGCGGCCGGCACTACCCGGTCGCGTTGCCGATGGATTCCAATGAAACCAAATTTCCCTTGCGCCACAAGGCCGCAAGGCTGGTGCACTGCGGCATACTAGGGGTCTTGCCCCACAGGTGTGACATGACGCGCGCGTTCAACTTCAGTGCCGGCCCTGCAACCTTGCCGGAATCGGTCCTGCGCCAGGCGCAGGCGGAAATGCTGGACTGGCACGGGTCCGGTGCTTCGATCGTGGAAATGAGCCATCGCGGCGCGGAATTCATGTCCGTGGCCGCCGAGGCCGAAGCCGATCTGCGTCGCCTGCTCGACATCCCCGACGACTATGCGGTGCTGTTCCTGTCCGGTGGCGCCACCACCCAGCAGGCGCTGATCCCGCTCAATTTCGCCGCCCCGGGCCAGCGTGCCGACTACGTGGTCAGTGGCCACTGGGGCAAGACCGCGGTCAAGCAGGCCGGTGTCTACGTCGACGTCAACATCGCCGCCAGCAGCGAGGCCAACGGCTACCGCACGCTGCCGGCGCGTGCCGACTGGCAGCTGTCGCCCGATGCCGCCTACGTGCACATCACCGCCAACGAGACCATCCACGGCGTCGAGTTCCGTGATGCTCCCGATACCGGCAACGTTCCGCTGATCGCCGACTTCAGCTCGTCCATCGCCAGCGAACCGCTGGATGTGCGCCGCTATGGCGTGATCTATGCCGGCGCCCAGAAGAACCTCGGCCCGGTCGGCATCGC
Source organism: Stenotrophomonas sp. CASM101 (assembly GCF_049384845.1). NCBI lineage: Bacteria > Pseudomonadati > Pseudomonadota > Gammaproteobacteria > Lysobacterales > Lysobacteraceae > Stenotrophomonas > Stenotrophomonas sp. CASM101. The sequence continues at coordinate 94,123 of NZ_JBMRFR010000004.1, forward strand.
GGTGATGATCATCCGTCGCGACCTGCTCGAGCGCAGTGGCCAGCCACGTGCGGACATCTTCGATTACCGCTCGCACGTCGCCCGCGATTCAATGCTCAACACCCCGCCGACCTGGAACTGGTACCTGGCCGGGCTGGTGTTCAAGTGGATGCTGGCCGAAGGCGGCGTGGCCGAATTCGCCAAGCGCAATGCCGCCAAGGCCGCGCTGGTGTACAGAGCCATCGACGGCTCCGGCGGCTTCTACCGCAATGAAGTTGCACATGCGGCCCGTTCGCGGATGAACATCCCGTTCTTCCTGCCCGATGCCGATCTCGATGCCCGCTTCGTGGCCGAGGCCAAGGCGGCCGGCCTGCTGGCGCTGAAGGGCCACAAGGTCGTCGGTGGCATCCGTGCCTCGCTGTACAACGCCATGCCGCTGGCCGGGGCCGAGGCGCTGGTCGCCTTCATGGCCGATTTCCAGCAGCGTCACGGCTGAGCAATGAACGGCGCGCACCGTCGGGTGCGGGCCCCGCAACAAGGAATTCCGATGGCAAGCAGCAAATCCAGCAAGAAGGCGCCGAAGAAGGCCGAACCGGCCAAGGACAGCGCGCCCGCCAAGGCGAAGGGCAAGGCCAAGGCCGCCTCGAACCCGGCACCCACCCTGGCGCCGCTGGCGCTGGCCGATGTGCGCTCGAAGATCGACCAGATCGACCGCGACATCCAGAGCCTGATCGCCGAGCGCGCGCGCTTCGCCCATCAGGTCGGCAAGGCCAAGGGCAAGCTCGCCGCCGCCGTCGACTACTACCGCCCCGAGCGCGAAGCGCAGGTGCTGCGCATGGTGGCGGATCGCAACGAAGGCCCGCTCAGCGATGAGCTGCTGGTGCACGTCTACCGCGAGATCATGTCGGCCTGCCTGGCCCAGCAGGAGCCGCTGAAGATCGGCTACCTCGGCCCGGAAGGCACCTTCAGCCAGCAGGCCGTGCTCAAGCACTTCGGCCGCTCCGCGCTGGGCCTGCCGATGGCCAGCATCGAGGAAGTGTTCCAGGAAGTGGAAGCGGGCAACGCCGATTTCGGCGTGGTGCCGGTGGAGAACTCGGGGCAGGGCACCATCCAGATCACCCTGGACATGTTCCTGACCTCCAACCTGAAGATCTGCGGCGAAGTGGAACTGCGCGTGCAGCAGTACCTGATGTCGCGCAGCGGCCGCATCGAGGACATCGAGCGCATCTACGCACATCCGCAGTCGTTCATGCAGACCTCGGCGTGGCTGCGCGCCAACCTGCCGAAGGCCGAGAAGATTCCGGTGTCGAGCAACGCCGAGGGTGCGCGCCGTGCGCGCAACGCCGACGACGCGGCGGCCATCGGCGGCGAGAGTGCCGGCCACGTGTACGGCCTGAAGAAGGTGGTCACCAAGCCGATCCAGAACGATGCCGACAACACCACCCGCTTCCTGGTGGTGGGCCGCAACATCTTCCCGACCTCCGGCCACGACCGCACCTCGGTGCTGGTGTTCATCCATGACAAGCCCGGTGCGCTGTTCGACGTGCTCAGCCCGTTCGCCCGCCACGGCATCAGCATGAACCGCATCGAGTCGCGGCCGTCGCACCATGGCAAGTGGGAGTACGGCTTCTTCATCGACCTGGCCGGCCACATCGACGACGCGCCGATGCAGGCGGCGCTGGCCGAACTTGAAGCGCACTCGGCGCAGATCAAGGTGCTGGGTTCCTATCCTGTGGCCGTGCCCTGAGTGCTGCTGGGGCGGCCCCGGCCGCCACCCCCTGATGCATCGCCGGCGGGCTGCCGGCGTTTACGGAATGATCGAACGATGAGCAACGCGCAACACTGGATCGCCCGCAAGGGCCAGCCCCTGCAGGGCAGCCTGACCATTCCCGGCGACAAGTCGGTCTCGCATCGCTCGGTGATGTTCGCCGCGCTGGCCGATGGCACCTCGCATATCGAGGGCTTCCTGGAAGGCGAGGACACCCGCGCGACCGCGCGCATCTTCAGCCAGCTGGGGGTGCGCATCGAAACGCCCAGCCCGTCGCAGCGCATCGTGCACGGCGTCGGCATCGACGGCCTGAAAGCGCCGGATGCACCGCTGGACTGCGGCAATGCCGGCACCGGCATGCGCCTGCTGGCCGGGTTGCTGGCGGGCCAAGCGTTCGACTGCACGCTGATCGGCGATGAGTCGCTGTCGGGCCGACCGATGCGCCGCGTCACCGGCCCGCTGTCGCAGATGGGCGCGAAGATCGACACTCAGGATGACGGCACGCCGCCGCTGCACGTGCATGGCGGCCAGACGCTGCGTGGCATCGACTTCGCCTCGCCGGTGGCCAGCGCGCAGATCAAGTCGGCGGTGTTGCTGGCAGGCCTGTACGCACAGGGCGAAACCAGCGTTGCCGAACCGCATCCGACCCGTGACTATACCGAGCGCATGCTGTCGGCGTTCGGCGTGGACATCGAATTTTCACCGGGCAAGGCCCGCCTGCGTGGCGGCCAACGCCTGCGCGCCACGGACATCGTGGTGCCGGCCGACTTCTCGTCTGCGGCGTTCTACCTGGTGGCCGCCAGCATCATTCCTGGTTCCCAGCTGCGCCTGAAGCAGGTCGGCCTGAACCCGCGCCGCACCGGCCTGCTGCACGCGCTGCGCCTGATGGGGGCGGACATCACCGAAGAGAATCCTGCCGAGCAGGGCGGTGAACCGGTGGCAGACCTGGTGGTGCGGTACGCCCCGCTGAAGGGGGCACGCATTCCGGAGGAATTGGTGCCGGACATGATTGACGAGTTCCCGGCGCTGTTCGTGGCGGCTGCAGCCGCCGAAGGCCGGACCGTGGTCAGTGGCGCCGCCGAGCTGCGCGTGAAGGAATCCGATCGCCTTGCGGCGATGGCCACCGGCCTGCGCGCGCTGGGCATGCAGGTGGACGAGACCGAGGATGGGGCCACCCTGCACGGCGGTGTGCGCCTGGGCAGCGGCACCATCGAAAGCCACGGTGACCACCGCATCGCCATGGCATTCGCCATTGCCGGCCAGATCAGCGATGGCGAAGTGCGGATCAACGATATCGCCAACGTCGCCACGTCCTTCCCGGACTTCGATGGTCTGGCCCGCAGCGCCGGGTTCAACCTGGCCTGATCGGCATCGCGACCACCGGGCCATGCCCGGCGGATCGCATTGCCCGGCAGGTGCCAACTTTGTTGGCACGCTCACATCTCCCGGTAGGTGCCAACCTTGGTTGGCACGCTTTCCGCATAAAAGGACGGAGGCCGAAGCCTCCGTCTAAACATCACGAACCCCTCGTCCGCGATCAACGCTGCTCGGTACGGAAATCCACCGGGACCCGCACCACGCTGGCTACTGCGCGGCCATCCTGCACCGCGGGTTGGAACTTCCAGTTCTGCACGGTGCTGAGCACCGCACGATCCAGATCGCGACTGCGCTCGCCGCTGCGCGAGACGATCGCAGCGTTGGCGACATTGCCGCGGGTATCCACATTCAGGCTGGCGATCACGCTGCCCTGCACGCCGCTACGCAGCGCGGCGGCGGGGTAGGTGGGCATGCGATTGCTGGCCAGCGGGCGGGCCTCACGGTTGCGCACTACCGGCGCGGCCTTCCGCGAAGCGGTAGCCGGGGTTGCCGGACGCGCAGCAGGCGCCGCTGCATCCGTCACCGCGGGCTGCTCAGGGGCCGGCAGCATGCGCTCACCGACCGGCGCCGGTGCCACGTCTTCCTGGTTCGAATGACGCAGCCAGAGCAGGGCGCCGGCAAACATCGCCACGATCAGCGCGATCCACATCCAGGGCGACGTGGGCTTGTGCTGCGCGCCTGAATCCTGCGGCAGCTGCGGCGAATGAAGGTCTTCGTGGGTGGTGGCGGTCATCGCAAACTCCTTCCGTCAATGGACGACGTGGGCAGTGTTGCCCGAGCCACGGACGGGAAGTGTCAGCGTTGCGTCAACGCCACCGGCAGGGTTCAGTTTGCCTGCCGGGAAGTGTTCAGTTACTGCGTCTTGAAGTCGAACGGCACTTCAATGCTGCCGGGTACGGCCTGGCCGTTGCTCTGCGCCGGAGTGAAGCGCCAGCGGCGCACAGCGTCGGTGGCGGCACGGTCGAGCTCGCGTGAACCGCTGCGCTGGATCACCGTGGCGTTGTTCGGATAGCCGGTGGCGTCCACGTCCACGCGTACCACCACCGTACCGGTTTCACCGGCGCGCAGGGCGGCGGCGGGATAGGACGGCGGCGGCGACTGGCCGGCAATCGGCATCGGCTGGCTGTTGCCGGTGGTCGCCGGCTCAGGGCCCGGTGCAGCCGGGGTCGCTTCAGCCAAGGGCGCGGGCGGCGGCGGGGCCGTTTCCACCAGCTTCGGCGCTTCTTCCTCCACCGGTGCCGGCTTGGCATCGGGCATGTCGCTGGAACCGGCGGCAGCGGCCAGCGGTTCCGGCAGGGGCTCGATCTCGGCGGTTTCCTGCGGGGTCTGGGCAGCCGGATCGGCGCGGAAGAACTCCTTGTCGCGGCCGGTCAGCCAGACCAGCACGAACAGCAGTACGCCCACGCCGAAGGCGATGCCGGCGATCTTCAGGGCGTTGCGCGGGATATGCACAGTGAACGACTTGGCGGACGACGAGCGGGGTGCAGACATGGACCGGACCAGTACGGAATGGCTCGATTCTGCCACGGCGGGAATGAACCGGGCGGCAGAAATCCGTATAACAAGCGATAATCCCATCCCTGATACCCACCACGACACCTGCCATGCTTGATCCAGCCCTGCTCCGCCACCAGCCCGCCGACCTCGCTGAACGCCTGCGCACCAGCCGCGGCTTCGAGCTCGACGTGTCTGCCCTGGAGGCCCTGGAGGCTGATCGCAAGCGCATCCAGGTGCGGACCCAGGAACTGCAGAGCCTGCGCAACAGCCGTTCCAAGGCCATCGGCCAGGCCAAGGCCAAGGGCGAGGACGTTTCGGCCATCATGGCCGAGGTTGCTGCCTTCGCCGACGAGTTGAAGGCCTCGGAAGTGGCGCTGGACGAACTGCGCGAGAAGATCGAAGCGATCTCGATGGGCATCCCGAACCTGCCGGCCGATGACGTGCCGGCCGGTGCCGATGAGAGCGACAACGTCGAGCAGGCGCGCTGGGGTACCCCGCGCCAGTTCGATTTCAAGGTGCTGGACCACGTTGAACTGGGCGCCCGCAACGGCTGGCTGGACGGCGAGACCGCGGCCAAGCTGTCCGGTTCGCGCTTCACCGTGCTGCGCGGCCCGATCGCGCGCCTGCACCGTGCGCTGGCCCAGTTCATGGTCGACCTGCATACCGGCGAGCACGGTTATGAGGAAACCAACGTGCCGCTGCTGGTCAACGCCGATTCGCTGCGCGGCACCAGCCAGCTGCCGAAGTTCGAGGACGACCTGTTCAAGACCGCCGTGGGCGATTCCACGCGCTACCTGATCCCGACCTCGGAAGTGCCGCTGACCAACATCGTGCGCGACGAGATCGTCGATGCCGAGCGCCTGCCGTTGCGCATGACCGCCCACTCGATGTGCTTCCGTGCCGAGGCCGGCAGCGGCGGGCGCGACGTGCGCGGCATGATCCGCCAGCACCAGTTCGAGAAGGTCGAGCTGGTCTCGATCTGTCGCCCGGAAGAGAGCGATGCCGAACACCAGCGCATGACCCGCTGCGCTGAAGTGGTGCTGGAAAAGCTGGGCCTGCCGTACCGCAAGGTGCTGCTGTGCACCGGCGACATGGGCTTCTCGGCGGTGAAGACCTACGACCTGGAAGTCTGGCTGCCGTCGCAGGAAACCTACCGCGAGATTTCCTCGTGCTCGAACTGTGGTGATTTCCAGGCCCGCCGCATGCAGGCGCGCTGGCGCAACCCGGCCACCGGCAAGCCGGAGCTGGCGCACACGCTGAATGGCTCGGGCGTGGCCGTCGGCCGCGCGATGATCGCGGTGATGGAGAACTACCAGAACGCCGATGGCAGCATCACCGTGCCGGAGGCCCTGCGCCCGTACATGGGCGGACTGGAAACCATTGGCTGACAGCCGGCGCTTCGCGCTGCCGCCCGAGCATAGGCTCGGGCGCTACAGATGCAGGTAGAGCCGAGCCTATGCTCGGCTGCTCCTGCCCCTCGCGGGCCGCATTGATTATCGGCGCTTCGCGCCGCCGCCCGAGCATAGGCTCGGGCGCTACCGGGTTTCTGCTGCCCTCAGCTTCTCCAACGGCACCCATCCCGGTTCGCCGGTCTCCGGCACGCACCACGCCCAGCCATTGAGCGTGCGCATTCCTCGCAGCAGCTGCCCCGGATCCACATCCAACTCCCGCGCGCAGTAATCCTCCGTGGCATAGGCGTCACCCTGCGCATTGCGACCGATCACCGGCGCCGGCACGAAACCGGGCTGCTGCCCCTTGGCCTCGCACAGGAACCAGTCTTCCCAGCCCTCCGGGCCTTCATAACGTTCGCCCACCACCAGCGCCTGGCCACGGCGCAGGGTGATCGGGTGCGGAAATTCGCTGCGGTGCGCAGCCGTCACGATGTAGTTCATGACCCCAGCCTAACGCGCCCACAAAAAAACGGCCCCGCAAAGCGGGGCCGCCAGGGTGGGCCGGGATGGGGGAGGGGATCCCGGCCCGCGTTCAGCGCCCAGACGAGGAGAGAGGGGCGCCGAACGCTGGGACGCGTTATGCGGCGACGGGTTCGGCCGCTTCGTGCGACGGCAGCGCCGCCAGCGCACCGGCAATGGCGTCTTCACGGTGCTGCGGCGAATAGGCGATGCCTTCGGCGCGCACGAATTCGATCTCGTTGATGCCCATGAAGGCGAACACCTGGCGCAGGAACGGCTCCTGGAAGTCGGCCGGCGAGTCGGTGTAGATGCCGCCGCGGCTGCTGGCGATGATCACCCGCTTGCCACCGGCCAGGCCCACGGGGCCGTTCTCGGTGTACTTGAAGGTGCGGCCGGCCACGGCCACGCGATCGATCCAGGCCTTCAGGGTGGACGGGATGCTGAAGTTGTACATCGGCGCGCCGATCACAACGATGTCGGCCTCCAGGAACTGCTGCATCACCTGTTCAGCATCGGTCGCTTCAGCGGCGTCGGTCCTGGCCAGCGAGCTGCTGCGCAGATGCGGTACCGGATTGGCGTCAAGATCGCGATAATCGACCTGCAGGCCGTCGATCTGGCTGGCGAGGCGGGCGACCACGGCGGCCGACAGCTGGCGCGAGACGGAGTTGTCGCCAAGCACGCTGGCGTCGAGATGCAGAAGCTTCATGGCAGTCACCTATGTTCTGGGAGGAAGGGGCGGGGTGGCCCCGCCGACAGAGAGAACGATAGGTTGTTGCAATGGCGGAATAAAGGTGGTTGAATGCCACGTATTGTTCTAGATATGGAACTCGGGTATGCATGACCTGAATGACCTGTACTACTTCGCGATGGTGGTCGACCACGGCGGATTCGCCGCCGCCGAGCGCGCACTGGGTATTCCCAAGTCGCGCCTGAGCCGCCGCATCAGCCAGCTGGAAACCGACCTGGGCGTACGCCTGCTGCAGCGCTCCACGCGCCGTTTCGCGGTCACCGATGTCGGCACCAGCGTGCATCGCCATGCGCAGACGATGCTGGCCGAGGCCCAGGCCGCCCGCGAGGTGGTGGACCGCCTCAGCGCGGAGCCGCGCGGCGTGGTGCGCGCCAGCGTGCCGGTGTCGTTGGCGCAGATGCAGCTGCCCAAGCTGCTGCCCAAGTTCCTTGAGCAGTACCCGAAGGTGCGGCTGCAGCTGAACATCAGCAACCGCCGCGTGGACATCATCAACGAAGGCTACGACGTGGCCCTGCGCGTGCGTTCGCGCCTGGATGACGACGGCAGCCTGGTGATGCGCAGCTTCGGCCAGGTGCAGGAACTGCTGGTGGCCAGCCCCAAGTACCTGGATCGCGCCGGCCGCCCCAAGGACCCGGAAGAGCTGACCCAGCACGTCACCCTCAGCATCAGCGAAGACGAAGCACGCCAGCGCTGGGAACTGCATGGCCCGGAAGGCGAAGTGCGCCGGGTCGACTTGCAGCCGCGCGTGGCCGGTTTCGACTTCCCGCTGCTGCAGAGCATGGTGAAGGACGGTTTCGGCATCACCATGCTGCCGGAGACCGTGTGCGCCGACGCGGTGCGTAACGGCGAACTGGAAGTGGTGCTGCCGGACTGGTCGCTGCCGCAGGGCGTGTGCCATGCCGTGTTCGCCTCGCGTCGCGGCCTGCTGCCGGCAGTGCGCGTGTTCATCGACTTCCTGGCCGAGCACCTGCCGCCGCAGCTGGAGGCCTCGCGCCTGGATTGCGGTGGCGCCTGTGAAAAGGCCAAGGAGCGGATCAAGGCCAGTGCGCTGGGCGCGTTGGCAGTGGATGCGGGCTGAGGCACCTGCCCGCAACTGCACCGCCAATCTGTGAAACGGTAGCGCCGGGCCATGCCCGGCGTTGCTGCTTTCCGGCCCCGGTCAGTTCCGGCCGAACAGTCGGACCCAGAAGCCGCGCCGCGGCGGTGCGGCCGGTGTGGGCTCGGCAATGGCCGGTGCTTCCAGCACCGCCATCAGCTCCGCGCTGCGCGGCTTCTTCAGGAACCGCGCGTAGTCCAGATAGCCGGTCACCTTGCTCATGTGCAGGCGCTCGGGCATCGCCGGTAGCTCGCCACCCTGTAGCAGCACCCGCAATGCCTGCGGGCGGTCCAGGCGGATCGCCTCGTACAGAGCGGTGCCGCCACAGCCTGGTTCGATCTGGTTGGCGCGCTGCGGCGCGTCCTTCAACAGGACGTGCAGCGCATCCGGGTCGTCGCGTTCAACGGCCGCTACCAGCCGTGCCAGCGCTTCAGCTTCGTCGGGTGGAAGGCTGTCGCGATAGGCTTGGTCGGCAATCTCGCGCTCGTCGCGTCCATCGCCGCCCTGGATGCACAGGAAATCGGTGACCAGGGCGACCGGAATGCCGGACGTATCCAGCGCCCAGTAGCTGGGATAGACACCGTCGCCCCAGCCGCTGGTGAACACCACCAGGCCGTGCGGCGAGTCCTCGCCCCAAGGGCGGTACTCGGCGCCTTCGTCGAGGCCGTCGTGGTCGATCAGGGCATCCGACCACGCATTGTCTTCGTCGCCATCGGCCCGTTCGATCAGCGCCAGCAGTGCCTGTTGGGTGTCGGTATCCATGAAGCAGCCGATGCCGGCGTCGACCGGGTAGCCGATGAAGCTGTCCTCATCCAGGCCGGTCAGGTCCTGCGTGGTCCAGCGCGCCATCTGCCAGTGCAGGGCAGACGCAGTGAGGGCTTCGCGCGGCTTGAACCAGACCACGGCCAACGCCGGGCGGCCGCTGTGCACGATGATCTCGACCGGATGCCGGCCCAGCGGGGCGGTGTAGTCGGCCAGCGCTGGTGCTTTGGCCTGGACAAGCGGATCGCAGACCACCAGATGCCCGCTGCTGACCGGCAGATGGCCGGCGAAGGTGCGGTGCAGGGCCACAGCGGCCAGCTGGGTGTCGTCCAGCAGGGTGGTGCGCAGGTTGGCCAGGTCGAGGTGGGCCATGGGGGCTCCGAGTGCGGTGAAGGCCCCCACCGTGCCGGATGCGGAGGGCAGGGGCAAGGTGGTCTTGGGCAAATGGCCTTCACGTGCGAGAATATGCCGCTGCCCGGGCGACCGGGACCCGATTGGAGAGATGGCCGAGCGGTTTAAGGCACCGGTCTTGAAAACCGGCGAAGGGTCAAACCTTCCGTGGGTTCGAATCCCACTCTCTCCGCCAGTCCTTGCAAAAAGCTCCTAGAAATAGGGGCTTTTTCGTTTCTACAGCCCTTGCTACCCGCCCGCTTACCCATCCACCTGCAAAGGTCGATTCTGCGCGATCTGCTGCCGAACCCAGCCTTGCACCTCGGATTGTATCCAGAGTGCGCGGCGACCGATGCGGATAGAGCGAGGGAAGCGACCGGCCTTGATCTCTCCGTAGATGAAGGTGGTCCCCATGCCGGTCATCTGGCGCACGCGATCGAGCGATAGCAGTTCTTCGAGCCTTTCAGCCGCGCCCATGATGACCTCCGATGCGGCGAGCCTTTGGCGTGCGTTCGGTCAGGCCAAGCTGGAACTGCAGCACGTTGTCGGTGGCTTCTGGCGCCGCAGCAGGTCGCGCGCTGCGCTCGGGACGGTTGAGCCGTCGCCACGCTGCGATGGCCTTGTCGGGATCGGCATGCTTGCTGGTCGACCTGCAGGCGCACTCGACCAGGTGGCCACCGCCGGCGGAGGCGCAGCGCTTGTCGTGGATGTGGCGCGCGCGGTGGCCGGCGGCGCAGTTCGGCACCCCTTCCGGGTGGCTGATATGTACCTGGGTCATGGCTTGTTGCACTCCTCGATGTGGGCTTCGAGCTTTTCAATCAGGAAGGTGGCTTCGGTGGCCCTGCGGCGGCGCTCGTGCGTGCTAACCGGCGCCGGGCCGGCGTCCCGGATCCACTTCAGCGGCTCAAGGAACCAGCTCGGGTCGACAGGCAGCAGCTTGCGCGGGTCGGGCTTGTTGTCGGGTGGGAAGCAGTCCGGCCCTGCCCAGTCCTCGCTCATCCCGCAGCGCGTGCACACCCGCCGCTGGAAGTCGTGGACCTTCTCGGGCTGGATAACGCGCGGTGTCTCGAATAGTGCGCGGACAACGAGCCCACGTTGATGGGCGGCGTAGACGTGCCCTGCGTCGGCCTGCATCCAGCAGCCAGGCCGGTGATCGTCCTTGTTGCGGTATTCCCAGCGTACTGGCTGAGCGGTGTAGAGCGCTTTCAGCAGGGTGTCAGCCCAAGCGCGCACCTCGCGCCCGTCAACAGCAGTGGCCGGATCGACACACCGCATGGCAGAGACGACTGCGGCGACGGGCGACGATGCCTTGGTAGCCTCGACAACGGTGGCCGGGGAAACAGGAAGTGGTGCGGTCATGCGAACAGATCCAGTTGGGCCGGCAACGGCGGCGGCAGGGTGGGGGTGGGCGGTGGCACCGCAGCAGCACGGCGTGGCTTTGCCGGAGGCGGTGCACGGTGCACCAATTGCAGGTAGTCGCCGTCTCCGCGCATCTGCCAGGGACGCCCTTTGATCGGGCAAACGTCGTGGTAGCCCGCGTCGTAGTGGGTGGCTGGCGACCCTTCGCGATACCTGAGCTGCACTTGGTAGTGCGATCGACCGGCGAACTTTGCCGGTTCGAGATGTGGACCCGTCACGCTCTTGACGGTGAACAGCGGAAAGCACCGACTCCAGCGTGTGTCGTCGCCCGGCTGATCGGGTTGGCCATAATCAGCCCTGGGCTCGTCCTTGTACCAAGCCCAGACCTTGTCACCGACTTGGAACGGCTGCAGATCTTCAGTACCTGCATGGGTGCGCTCGGGAAGCGGCGGGAACAGGTCGCGGACTGAGTACCAGTACCCGCGACCGTTCATATCGCTCAGCTGCGTCATCGGGAAGAGGGCGACGACGATGACGCCACCGCGCATCAGGTAGAACGCACGCCCGCACGGCGACGGACCTCCCTCGATGCTGGATAGGATGGCTTGACGCGACCATCCCTTGACCAGTCTCCGCGAAACGATGCCGTCGGCGATTTTGAACGCCAGATCTTGATCGATGACGCCTTTGCATTTCCATGGTGCAGCGGTGAGCAGCTGCTCAGCCGCCAGACTGGATGCTGTCGCCTCGCCGCATTCAGCTGTACAGTGCACCAAGTCCCCTACCGCGCCCGGCCCATGACTACTCGTGGCTTTCATCGAACCCTGCGCGGTTTCCACGATGGCTACCATTTCGTGCTGACCATCACGAGCAGCGTGGATCACGTTTTCTCGTACACAGCCGAAGTCGACGGCATCGCTGTCGAGTTGCGATCCGAGGGCGTGATCAGGAGCAAGGGCGACGCTATGCAGCTCGGCATGGCTGCGGTTGAGCGCCACGTGGCGGGCCTCGCGTCCAGGCGCTGAAGGCGCGTTGGTAGAAGCTGTGGTGAGCAGCTGGTCAGCCATGGCTACCATGCGCCGACTCCGAACTGGTGGATCCCGTCCGACTCCACCTCGATAAACCGCTGTCGGTTGCCCAGGTCGTCTCCGCTCATGGCGTGGATTCCGCCTTCGGACTCGACGTAAATCCAAGCCTCAGGCCCATACAGTTCGACCGCCATGGCATGTGCCTTGCGGCTGTCGGCGCTGATCTTGTTCAGCAGCTTTTTCAGTTGCGCCTTAGTTGCCATTGCCCACCGCCTGACCGTCGATCTTGGACAGCACCTCCTCCATGACGGCGATCCCCTCGCGGTAGATACGCACGTCGTTGTTGTAGTCGTGCTCGCCCTTGGTCTCAATCTCGCGGGTTCCAGGTGCGCCAGGATCGGCGGGCAGGTGCGAGCGCCACTGCTCAATCCGTCGCTGCAACAGTGCACGCATCGCGTCCAGGTCCACGGCCTGTGCGGGGGTGGCATAGAGCGGCTTGGTGAACTGTCCGTCGCGCGTGAGGCGTGCCGGCAGGTACGCGCCGCCGTCTCCAGGTACGCGGTCCTTGTGAGCCGCCAGCTGGCCGGGACTGACCCAGATCACCGGCTCCCCAACCGGGTGGCGGGCGGCGAGGGCTTCTTCCAGCTCCTCGATCCTGTCGTCCTGCTGCAGGGCGCGGCCCGCGATCTTCTCGGCGACCTCGACCTGCCGATTAAACGAGTCCAGCAGCTTGTCGTAGTCCTGTTGCAGCGCTGCCAGCGCATCCTGATCGCCCGGGGAGTGCTGGGCGGAGAGGGCGGCGACTGCCTTGCGCACGGCTGCGCGGCGCGCGATGCCTTCGAATGGCAGACCCACTGCGCCTGCGGAATACGCATCAGCCAGGATGGCGTCGATCTCTGGCCAAGGGGCATCCCCCAGCCTCACCCTCCCACCGGGCTGCATGTCTGCCAAGGTCTTGTTGTCGTTGCTCATGCCTGCATGTCCTTGCTGTTGGTGGAGCGCGCGCTGTGCGCGGCGAGGTGTTCCCAGCGTTCGGCCTCGCCCACGTAATACGCGTAGCGTTCCTGCCGGACGGTGGCGGTGAACTGCACGTCGTGCAGTGCTCGCTCGGCGGCGGCGCGGTTGGCCGCTGCCATGCGGGCTGGGTCGTGATCGAAGATGTCGAGCTGATTACGCACGCTGGACTCCTGGAATGGGTTGCCGGCTGATGGAACCCGGCCGGCGCGGGTTCCCTGCGCTACAGGGGGAGAGCGCAGGGCAGGGGGTCAGTGGGTGTCGTCAGCGGCGAGCGGGGCGCGCTGTCGTTCATCGCTGCGGCGCTGCATCTCGGCCTTGAACGCTGGCCAGCTGGTGTGGAGGTCTTCCCAGCAGCGCCATGCGAAGAACACGGCGCCGATGGCGCAGGCGAGGGCGACGGCGTCGAGCTGGTTGCGCAGGGCCCAAGCGAGCAGGGCGACGAGCAGGCCTACGGCGACGGCGCAGAAGAAGGGCAGGGCCAGGTGGCGCATTACTCGCCCTCCCGGACCAGGCCGTAGTCGGCGAACCGGTGGAAGCTGGGGTTGTTCACTTCCCAGTAGACGGCACTGTCCGCGCTACGCACCCACGCTCCGATAAGCTCCGCCAGCTCGGCCTTCTTCTCGGCGGAAACGCTAGTCAGGAACGCGTCTGCGGCCTCGTCGACGATCTGGAACATGGCGTCCTGCAGCTGGTCGATCAGGTGGTCAACATCGACCAAGCGGCTGGCATCGACATAGTTGTTCTCGCCGACATTCACGCCCTCGGCGTCGACCCCGCTGTCGAAAGCATCCTGCACGGCCTCATCGATCGAACCAAAGTCGCCGGTGTAGGTATCGCAGTTGCTGGACCAGCTGTAGGTGGGCTTATCCATTGCTCTGTTCCTTCGGGAGGGTGGTCATTCGGGTGATCGTTCCGTCGGCTGCGACCTCGGCCACGACGGTTGTGTCGCTGCCGGTGGCCAGGTCGAGGCCGATACGGGGTGGCGGGGTGATGAGCGGGATGCCGACGGCCATGGCGGCGAAGAAGTCGTGGTCGGTCATGCGCGCGCTGCCTTGGCCTGCTCGTACTCGCTGCCCAGGATCTCGGTCATGCGCGGCATGGCCTTGCTGGTGGAGGCGTAGACGAACCCCTCGTGACGGAAGAGGGTCAGCCCCTCGAAGAAGAAGTCGCAGCTGCTGCTGAACCCGAGCGCGCGAATCACGGCATTGGTGTCGATCTTTCGAGTCGGCATATGCTCGTTCCACTCGGCTTGGAGTGCTTTGAGCGCGGCCTTGGTCTCAGCGGTTGCCCCTTTGAGTGGAGAGCTTCGGGGCCACTGCAAGCCGTTCCCGTCAGGGGCGCGCCACAGGTCGCGCGGCTTAGCGGGGGTGAACTTGATGCCGGCCAGGCGCGCAGGATCGGCGTACACCAAGCCCTTGCCGCCGAAGCGGTGGGCGAAGGCATCGACCTCGGCCTGCAGCAGCGCCTTTTCGGAGCGCTCCTTTTCGTAGGCTTCCAGCACGGCGGGATCGTTGGTCTTGTAGAAGCTCATGCGGCACCTGCCTGTGCGCGCGCTGCCCGGCGAGCGGCGGCGACGGCACCTGCAGCGCTCTGGCCGTGCCGCAGGACGGCATTGGCGGCGATGCTGGAGGCGATGACGACCTGGTAGGGGAGGAGGCCCCAGCGGCGCCCGGCGCGGGCGACGATGCCTGCGGCGGCTGCGGCGCGCTGAGCGTTTGAGTGGTGGGCGAGGACGGCGCTCATGCGGCAGCCGTCGTATTGCTGCGCAGTTCCAGCGCTGCTTGCTGAATATCCAGGGCGAGGCGATCCGCCTCCTCCTGCTCAACGTACAGGCAGGCAGCGCCTACCTTGATGGCGACCATGCCGATTGCGGGCATTGCTACTACGGAGGGCGGCGCCTTGCTGACGCCGAGGGACAGAGTTGCCATTGCGTGATCTCCTGCGCCGGCCCCCGGGGTGGGGCTTCATGGGCGGCTTGGAGATAGTAAAGCGGTGCTTTAGTCAAAAGTCAAGCTACGCTTTAGGTTGGCGGTAAAAAAAGAGCCCTGGACGAGGGCCGGGCTCTTTTCGGAAAGGTCACTTGAGTTTGGAGGGATCGTATCCCGACACGTCGAATTCCCAAGCGGGTGAACCTTCTTGGTAGACCTCAGCTTGAATCCTTACAAGGTCTGCAGACCCCATTCTCCGGACGAAGTCAGCGTACCCGAGGATGAACAGGAGCGTTGTTGAGTTGTCGCTCGGACCGGTAGCCCGGTAGGTCCGCGGCTTCTCATTGTCAAACCGGACCAGAACCCTGCATCCGGAATAGCTTCTGCATAGCAGCTGACCGCGCTCGATACTCAGGATCACGTCACTCCCATGTTGGGGGTGCTTTCGAATGGTGAGCGTCGCATGTTGCGGCTGGGAATATGGTCGATCGAACTCGTGGGTGTTGCTGCTCGTCACTTCCGCCGTGGTCCATGGCTTGCCGGTCATGGGATCCTCAGAGGAGCGATAGGCCCATTGTTTTCCCAGATTTGCCTTCCGCACGTCTTCTTCCAGCTGCGGAATCGCCTGCGAAGCTGCTACACCCTCAGACGAGTCCGGGAATGAGGCTACAAGTTCCCTTGCCGTTAGAAGGCGGGCGTCGGCGTAACGGCTAGCGTCGTTCATTTCCGAAAATAGGCGCGCTCTCCTCTGCTCATCGGTCTCGGTAGGAGCGGTCCCTGATGGTTGCCCAGGACTGGTGGCCGTGTGATCGACACGCGGCGAACACATGGCGACCAGAACTACTAGTGCACCAATGAACACAGCTACGGCCCATCCGGTGGCCCATCGACTGCTTGACGGATTGGCTGTTGGAGCCGCAGTGGCCACCGCTTTGGGCCTGTTTGGGTGGCCGCAGTTGGGACACGCCTCGGCTTGATCACTGATCTGCCGCCCACACTCCTCGCACGCGATAAGCGCCACAACATCCCCCTGTTCTGATCCGTCAGTTGAAACGATCAATCCGATTGCGCAGGTACACCTTGCCGCCAATGACAGTGTTCGGTGGCATTGGAAACGCGGGATACAGCCCCGCATTTGCGCTAACTACATACACAGCGTCACCTCGATCCTGCAGGGCTTTAACCTGCTGGCCGTTGCCGGTGTTCAGCAAGTAGATTCCGTCGCCGTCGAATGCCGTGACGCCTGTGTCTACCATCAAGGATTCGCCCGGGTTGATCACAGGGATCATCGAATCGCCGCGACCGGTCACCAGAACCAACCGTCCGGGCGGTGGTACGAAGCCAACTACGGACCGTATGTATGTTGGCGCAAAGTCCATTGCGCGAACGATGTCGGGAAAATCCTCGTTTACTGCCCCGTCCCCCATGTCGGCATCTCCATCCAGCTGCTGGACGCGAACATAGCTATGCACGGTCGCAGGACCGGAGACGGGTGCGGCCGCTTCGCCCATCCCGAAGTGGGATAGAGGCTTGCCAGTCAACTGGGCCAGCTTAGGCAACTTCCGTTTATCGACCTTGCCGGTTCGCAGCCATCCTGACACCGCCTGCTCGGTCACCCCAAAGGAATCTGCAATCCCCTTCTGAGTGAGTTTGGACTCTTCGATGGCCGAGCGAATGGCGGCCGCCATGGCGGAGTTGTCAAGCATCGCTTGATTGTCCAACGAGGCACCCCGCTTTGTAAGAAAGCATCGCTTGACCTTTAACTAAAGCGACGCTTAAGATGGGTGCATGAACCATATCGCTGCTGCCGTAGAGAAAGCGGGAACCGGCCAAGCCGGATTGGCACGCCTTCTTGGGGTATCGCCCCAGGCGGTGAACCAGTGGGTCAACGGCAACAGGCCGGTTCCCCCACGGCACGTTCTTGCTATCGAGAAGGCCACCGGCGTTTCCCGCCACGAGCTTCGCCCCGACGTGTTCGGGCCGGATGCAGCTTCTGAGAGGGCCGAGCACCGGCCGACCCTGGCCGAGCAGATCCGCAGCGAGGTGGACAGCCGGATGAGCAAGCGCGCGCTGCGCGCGAAGCTGGGGCTTCGGTCCGACAAGGATCTGGCCAAGATTCTGAAGCTGCCGACCGAGCAGGTTGAGGGCTGGCCGGAAGAGGGCGCCTTGCCGGCGCTGCCGGAGATCCAGCGGCTGCTGGGAGTCCAGGAACAACCGCAGGCGCAGCCCGCGCCGCATGACCCCGACGAGAACCGTTACGCCCCCCTGGAGGTGGCCTGATATGCGCGCGCTGAAGCGACGACTTGCGATCCACCGCCGACTGCTGGCCTTCCAGCAGTGGAGCGGGCTTGCTCGAAAGCTGAGCGATCCGCAGGGCATAGCCGTGCCCCGCCTCAACATCGTCCAGCTGCCGAGCGGCCGGATGGTCTGTCTTGGGGTTACGGCTTCTGAAGCCCCAGTCGGACGTTGTTCGCCACAGCCAGAAGCTCTCCTGCCACGCGCTGATGCTCCGCCACTGTTGTCTCTGAAAGCGGTGATTGCAGAAGGTCTGCGGCGATTCGTTCGTTGGCTGCAGCCAGGTTCGCCGTGAGCACGGCCGTCGAGTTCTCGCGGTCCGCGAGCATCTGGAACAGCACCCCGTGCACCGCGTTCAACCGGCCGATGAGGATGTCCAGCTCCTGCCGGTGCGCAACTGCCTCCCTTTCGAGTCGTTCGATCCGAGCCTTGTCGTCCATGTCGCCCTCCTTGCGGGCTGTTCGTGTGGAAACGCCAGCGTAGCGCAGGGAGGGCGACGCCCGTCGTCCGTGAGTTGTTGATGTCCATGGCGCACATGTTGCGCCGCAGTAGTGCCCACGTATCCATTCGAGTCCCTATCCCATGAATGTCACCGATGCCGCTTACGACACGGTCCACCAGTACCCCGGTGGAAGTGAGGCTTTGGCGCCCAGGCTGGGCATGTCGGCCGCGGTCCTTCGCGGCAAGGTCAACCCGAACACCGACCGCAACCTGCTGAGCCTGCAGGAGGCGGATGCGCTGATGGCGCGCACTGGCGACTTCCGCATCTTGCACACGCTGTGCGCGCAGCACGGTTTCGTGGCGCAGCGCAGCGATGCCCCGGAATCGGGTTCGCTCATCAGCGCGCTGCTGCAGGCGGCGGCAGCCAAGGGGGATCTGGCCGAGTTGGTTTCGGCGGCGCTGGACGACGGCAGGATCTCGCCGAACGAGGCTGACGCGATCGCACGCGGGTGCGCGGCGGTGATGGCCAGGCTGGTGCAGGTCAGCCAGCACGCCGAGGCGGCAGCAGAGCGGGGTGGGGCATGAGCACGATCAACCATCCTGCGCGCGCTAGCGATCTGAGCACCAGCCACGACGCGGCTCACTACGTGGTCGCCAGCGGCCTGCAGGCGCACCAGCACGCCCAGAGCGCCAAGGCGGTTACCGACTATCCGGGCATGACCAGCAACGAGCTGGCGCAGGCCACCGGCCTGGACCGATACATGCTGGCCCGCCGCCTGCCTGAGCTGATCAAGGCAGGCCGCGTGTGGCGCGGCCCCAACAAGCCGTGTCCGGTCAGCGGCCGCACCGCATGCACCTGGTGGCCGGTCGCGCCGGGCCAGAACCTGGCCCTGGGGATCTGACGTGAGCGCACGAGTTACAGGCATGGTCTTCGACCGCTACCCGAATGGCGGCGGCGAGATGCTGCTGGCGTTGGCCCTGGCCGACCACGCGCACGACGACGGCACGCACATCTTCCCGTCGATCGCTCGCCTGGCCGAGAAGACCCGGCAGTCAGAGCGTTCGGTGCAGTACCAGCTGCGCCGCATGGAGCAGTCCGGCTGGCTGGTGCTGGTCAACGCTGGCATCGGTGGCCGTCGCAGCGGGTTCGGCGAAGGCGGTCGTACCCGCCAGTACCGGATCAACCCTGAATGGATGAAGGGTGCAGAAATTGCACCCTTTGCAAAGGGTGCAAAACAGGCCTCCGAAGGGTGCAAAACGACGCAGGAAAGGGTGCAAAATGGCGTCGAAAAGGGTGCAACAGCTATTGCACCCGAACCAAGAGCAACCAAGAGCAACCAAGAGCAACCCTCACACCGCGAGTGTGAGCGCGAGGCCGATCCGCTGGCGCTGACCACCGAGCAGGTCGACCGCGAGCTGGCCGGTTTCGGCAGCACGCCGCCCGGCGTCGACCGCGAGCAGCTGGCCCGGTTCGTCCGGCACCGCACCGCGATCCGCCGCCCGCTATCGGTCCAGGGCTGGCTGCAGGTGCGCCAGCAGCTGCTGAACCTGATCGCCGCCGGCCACGACCCGAACGAATCCCTGAAGCAGACGATGGCCGCCGGCCTGGCGCTGCCCGTGATCCCTGTCGCCCAGCCATCCGCAGGAGCAACCCATGCAAGCCCTCAACACGGTTCTGCCGACCGCACCGAGCAGCTCGAACAGCAGTTCTACGCCCAACGCCGAGACGGTGGCCACGGTGGCGGCGCCGGGTTCGAGCCAAGCGATGTCGTCGACGCCGAGTTTGCCGTCGTCGGCTGAGCCGCTGAGCGAGTCGCAGTCGGCCTACCTGTGGGAATTCTGGAAGCAGATGACGGCCATGTTCCCGGGCAAGTGGGAGCGCGAGAACGGCGCGGCGCCGTTCAAGAAGGACGGCAGCCTGACCATCGCGGCCGGCACGTGGTTCCAGGTGCTGAAGGGCCGCAGCCGGGCACAGCACGCGCGCGGCATGGCCTGCTGCTTGACCGAGGGCAGGGAGTGGCCGCCGAACCCGCCGAGGTTCCTGACGATGTGCCTGGACATTCCAGTCATGGCGGCGGTGGAGCGGGAGATGGCACCGGGCCGGCCGCAGAGCGGCTTCACCGTGCTGGTGCGCTCGCTGCTGGACCTGCACGTCTACGCTTCGGCCGACCACGGATCTCAGCAACGGCGGATGTTGGAGGAGGCCTACACGCGCGCTGTCCAACACGTGGTCGACGGCAAGCCGCTGCCGCAGCCGTTCCTGGCGATCGAGCAGGAGAAGCACGGCGTGCGGCCGGTGCGTGACCGGGAGTCGGCGCGTGCTGCGATGGAGCGGGCAGCGGCCGAGCTGAACTTCGATGGTGACTGAAGCGGAGCTGGCCCAAGCCGAGCAGGCCGGGCGCTGGGCGCGGGATGCCTGCCGCAGCCGGGAATCAGCACCGCGGTACGAGATGGGGCAGGACGGTGTGACGCGGCGGCGCCGCTGGCAGGCCGGGTGGGACGAACGAGACGAGCAGATCAGGAGGAAGCGGGGATGAGCCATATGGGAACTACTCAGCACACCATGCGCAACCCGGGCTGGCCCGATCCAGGCGCGCAAAGCACGCTCCTGACGACTGCGATCAAG
The DNA here is from genome assembly GCF_049384845.1 of Stenotrophomonas sp. CASM101. NCBI lineage: Bacteria > Pseudomonadati > Pseudomonadota > Gammaproteobacteria > Lysobacterales > Lysobacteraceae > Stenotrophomonas > Stenotrophomonas sp. CASM101. Next base: position 114,344 of record NZ_JBMRFR010000004.1, read on the forward strand.
TTGGTGCGCATGTACAAGGACGATGTGCCCAGTGCTGAGAAGATTCGGCAAGACTTCGGCGTTAGCCGCGCAACGGCGTATCGGTGGAGAGCAGCACTGAAGGCCGCGAATCTCTCGGAGGTGAGCCTATGATGCGCACCTTCCTCATCGACCCGCCGAACAACCGCAACTGTCCGCAGGCGGTCTCCAACGTCGTGCGCGCCATCAACGAATGGCTCAAAGGCGGCCCGGTGCAGATCACCCTGGACGAGCCGAAGCGGACGCTGGACCAGAACGCGGCGATGTGGCCCGCGCCGAGCGACATTGCCAAGCAGGTGCCGCTGGTGATCACCCGCCGCGACGGCAGTACCAGGCAGGCCACGTCCTACGACTGGAAGGACGTGCTGACCGCAGCGTTCGAGGAAGAGACCGAGTGGGCGCCCGGCCTGCGCGGTGGCGTGGTGATGCTCGGCGCCCGAACCAGCAAGTACAGCCGCCGGAAGATAGGCGACTTCCTCACCTTCATCCACGCCGAGTTTTCGGACCGGGTGCGCTGGTCGGACAGCGCTGTGGAACGACTTGCGCAGTTCGCGCCGACCAAGAGGAGGGTTGCGTGATCACCTCAAAGTCGAGGCTGCAGGCCGAGGAGCTTGTCAAACTCTCCAATTACTTCGGAGCAGCTGGCCTGTATCTGCCTCAGCGCTTCGGAGTAATGCGCGTGGTCTTCCTTGCTGCGCAGGAAGCGTTTAGTCCCATCTGTGCCGGCTACGCCTATCTCGCGGGCCTTGAGCGAAAAGCCTATCGCCTTCGTGGCTGGTCCAGAGGCCGGTCCCATAACATGCAGGTCTCGAATGCATTCGTAGATAGGCTGAGGGATTGCATGCGAGTCAACCCCGAACAGCGGGTTGTAGGTTTCTCGGGGCGTAGCTTTCTCCTTCCAACGCACGAAGTCTTTGTAGAGGAGGGCGGCCATGCTCCGAGCATTTGCGAGATCGTCTTCCTGCTTCTGAAAAATCTCGGCGCGCCGCTGCCATCGTGCAATGAAGGCGGCAGCAAGAATCGCTCCGATACTGCCAAATGCCTGAACCCAAGCCGGCCATACTTGCCCAGCATCCTTGTCGACGTAGATGCGCACGGGGTCAAACCCCATTGCATAAGACAGGCCTACGCCAGCAACGATGGAAGCTCCGAGCCACCTCACCGTCTTCCAATTGATGGGCCGCATCTCACATCCCCTGTGTTGAATGCCGAGATTGTATGCGGGGGGGTAGCCTGATGCACGGCAACTACCGTGATCGAGCCCTGCTGGACCTCGCCTACCAGCTCAACTGCACCCTGCAGATCGAAGGGGTGTGCGAGGGAGGCCCGGGCGAGCCGTGCCACAGCAACCAGTCCCGCCACGGCAAGGGCGGCAGCATCAAGGCGCACGACTGCTTCTTCGCCAGCGGGTGCCGGAGCTGTCACCGCGAGTTGGACCAGGGGAAGCGCTTCACCCGCGAGGAGAAGGCCGAGATCTGGCAGCGGGCGCACGACCTGACCATGTTGCAGCTTTGGCAGCAGGGCTACCTGCGGGTGCGCGCATGAAGGAGCTGATCCTGCCGTGGCCGAGCAAGGACCTATCGCCGAACGGCCGGGTTCACTGGAGCCGGAAGGCAAAGGCCACGAAGCACGCCCGGCAGACGGCCGTGGTGCTGGCGCACGAGGCGGGTTGGCGCGCGCTGCAGCTGCCGGCGGGGAAGCTGCACCTGTGGGTGAGCTTCCACCAGGCGCCTGGGAAGGCGCTGCCGGACGACGACAACATGCTGGGGCGGTTCAAGGCGTACCGAGACGGAATAGCCCAGGTGCTGGGCATCGACGACAAGCGGTTCATCAGCCATCCGGTTGTGAGCAGCGAGCGCCGGCCGGGCGGCCAGGTGGTGGTGCGGATTACGGGCGGGCCGGCGGCGGCCGGCCACTCAACGACAGGGGAACGGGCATGAATCCACGAGAGACGATGGCGCGGCTGGGGCCGAGCACGGTGAAGTTCGACATCGGCCGGGGAGGCGGGAAGCCCGACCTGACGAACCAGGACATTGCCGCGGCGCTGGGGATGGTGCCGGCCGGGCTGGGCCGGGAGCTGCTGGAGGCGTGCTGGTGGCCGGACGGCGCCGCGCTGCGCCGGCATAAGCTACGGGACGCGGTGATCGCGCTGGTGACGCCGGAGCTGCAGCGGCAGCAGCGACGGCTGGCTGAGGCCCGGACGGATCTCGGCCTGGCCGAGGTGTGCATCGGCTGGGGCGGCGCGGCCACCGCGGAGCAGCGGGCGAACCGTGACGCAGCCCAGCAGCGGCTGGGCCGGATCAAGGCGCAATGCTGGCCGATCAGCACCCTGGAGTCGCTGCCGACCCTGGCGGCGGCGGTGATCAACGAGATCGCCAAGCGTCCGCATTGCGCGGCCTGCGAGGGCAGGGGGCGGGCGATGGTTGGGGAGCTGCTGGTGCCGTGCAAGGTGTGCGGAGGGTCCGGCCTGGACCCGGTCAGCGACCGGCGGCGAGCTGCTGCTATCGGCCGGGATGAAGCTGCCTATCGCCGGACATGGAAGCCCGTTTACGAATGGCTGATGGTTAAGATGGGAGAGGCTGAACAAGAGGCAGCATGGCATCTTTGCTCAGCGCTCTCCGCATCATAGAACTATCGAAGATTGTCTACGTTCTTGATGAGATCCACCTGCAATTTCTGGCATTCCGCATATGAGCCGCCCACCTTCAGTTCTTGACCGCCGATTAGATAGACGGTGAACTCTGCTTCGTACGCAGTGGTAGTCATTTTCTTGGGCGTAGAGACGGCCGAAACGTGCTCAGGACGAACAACAAAGCGAGGGCCTAGGGTGAACATAACGCTCCTTGTTGATGTGATTTGACTGCGGAGGTGACACATCCGCAGTTTTACCAGTAAATTTCTACTATCGCACGCGACCCTGCCCGGCCATAAAGCCGGGCTTTCTGTTTCTGGACCCGCCATGCTTCTGACCGCCTCGACAATTCAGCAGGCGGTCGGCTGTACTGCCGCCGTCGCCTCCCGGTGGGCCCAGCCCCTGACCGACGCCTGCACTGCGTTCGGCATCAGCACCCCGAAGCGGGTGGCGGCGTTCCTGGCGCAGGTCGGTCATGAGTCGGCGAGCCTGACCCGGATCGTCGAGAACCTGAACTACGGTGCGCAGGGCATGGCCGACACGTGGCCCAGCCGCTACGCCGTTGACCCCAAGGCCAAGCCGCGGAAGCCGAACGATTTGGCGCGCGCGCTGGAGCGGAAGCCGGTTGCGATCGGCAACAACGCGTATGCCAACCGGCTGGGCAATGGCTCGGAGGCGAGTGGCGATGGCTACCGCTATCGCGGCCGGGGTCCTATCCAGAACACTGGCCGGGCCAACTACGCGGCCATCCGCGACGCCCTGCGGGCGAAGGGCATCAAGGGCGTCCCTGACTTCGAGGCTAAACCCGAGGAACTGGAGCAGCCGAAATGGGGCGCCCTGGCCGCCGGAGCATTCTGGGATGCCCGATCCCTGAACAAGCTGGCGGATGCGAGCCGTTTCGATGAGATCACCGAGCGAATCAACGGAGGGCAGACCGGTGCTGCTGACCGAAGGGCGCGCTACGCCCGCGCGCTGAAGGCACTGTCCGCATGACGCCGAAGAAGAAGGCCGCCCGGCTATCGCCGGTAAGTCAGCTGCAGGGCGTGCTGGTGGTGTTGGAGAGTCAGAAGGCCAAGAGCCCCACGGCCGAGCTGCTGCTGGCCATCCGCGAGATGGTCAGCGACGCGCTTGCGGTGTTGCAGGAGCCTGATCCGACCAAGCAGCGCATCGCATTCGTGCTGCTGGCTGTTCAGCAGTCCACCCAGGTGGCCATCAAGGAAGTGCGCGGCAAGCGCCTCACGCGCGTGACCATCATCGACCAGCAGCTCTACCACTGGGCGCTGGAGGAAATTCATTCACTGGCAGGTGCCGCATGACCTTCGCGACCCGCAACATCGGCGCCGCTCGCGTCGGCATTGCCGTGCTGGTGCTGTTCCTGCTTGGGATGGCCATGGCCGCCCTGATTGCAGTGGCCATTCCGCCGGAGAACAAGGACTCGTTCGGCATGCTGATCGGCGGCTTGAACAACGCGACCGGCATGGTCATCGGCTACTTCTTCGGCATAACCCGCAAGGGCCCGGGAGCCTGAAATGAACCGAATTGCCATCTACCTTCTGGTGTTCGTCGCCTGGTCTGCTGGCATGTTCGGCGCAGGCTGGGCCTGGCGCGGTGATCGGGCTGAGACCGTAGACGCCCGGCAGCTGGCCGCCGCCAGCGCCGCCCAGGTCGAGCAGATCACCCAGACCCGTGCTGTAGAGCACAGCCAGGCCGAGGCGCTGGCCGCCATCGGAGCCAAGCATGAAGAAGACCGCACCGCGGCCACGGCCGTCCCTGCTGCTGTTGCTGCTGGTCTGCGCGATGGCAGCCTCCAGCTGCGCGACGATCTCGCCACCTGCAACACCGCTCGCCTGTCCCAAGCCGTCGCCGGCGCCGTCGAACGTGACCAGACAGCCCAACTACGAGCAGAGGTCGCGGGCGCTCTTGTTCAAATCGGACGAGACGCCGACGACCACGTCCGTGCCTGCCAAGCCGTGATCGAGGCAGACCGGAGCCGAGGACCAGGCTGATGCCACGCCGCGCGCCGAAGCACAACGCCATGCCGAGACCGGCGGTCGTGCACGTGCCGGCCGCAGCAGTGAGGCAGACCACGGCCGAGCGAGGCTATGGCAGCCGATGGCAGCGCGCCCGGGCGACCTTCCTGCTCAGGCATCCGCTCTGCGCAGAGTGCCAGCGGTCTGGCCACGTCACGGTCGCGACGGTGGTCGACCACATCAAGCCTCACAAGGGCAGCCAGGCGCTGTTCTGGGACACCGACAACTGGCAGCCCCTCTGCAAGCCCTGCCACGACCGCAAGACCGCGACCGAGGACGGCGGGTTCGGGAACTGGCATCGAGGTGCAAAGGCCAGCCCGAAATGCACGCGTGGACGCGAATGAATCGCAACAACGGCAGATAGGGCGGGGGAGGGTCAAAAGTTGGGGCGGTTCGCCTCCCTGACCGTGCGCCCAGAGTTTTTTTTGCACCGTCAGTTGAGAAAAACCATTTTTTCGCGGCCAGGTTGCCGCTCCTGGACTACCCATGGCGAACCCGCGCAAACCGACATCGCTGAAAGTGGTGGCCGGCACGGACCGCCCCGACCGCGCGCCGGCGGCGCCGGCCGCTGACCTTCCGCTGGTGTCGGATGTTCCACCGGCACCGGACTGGCTGCCGAATGCGCATGCCATCAAGGAGTGGGACCGGCTGGCGCCGATCCTCCACGCGAACAAGCTGCTCACCGAGGCCGGGCTTTCGGCGTTCGGCCAGCTCTGCGCTCTGCACGGCAACACCGTGCAGCTGTACGCCGCCGGGCTGGCGCCCGTGGCCTCGATGGTCTCCCAGCTGCGTGGGCTGATGAACGACTTTGGCCTGACGCCGGTTGCCCAGGGCAAGGTGAAGCCGTCGGGCGAGGCCGAGAAGACGGGGAACGCGTTCGCCAGCAATGGTGCGAAGCGGAAGCCCCGTGCGTGATTACGTCGGCATCGCCACGGCCTATGCAGAAGAGGCCGTAGCCGACAAGAAGGGCCGGAAGTTCGGGAAGTGGGTGCGTCTGGCCGCGAAACGGTTCCTCGCGGACCTGAAGCGAGCGCGGCGGAAGCGTCCGCCGTTTGCCTTCGATGAGTGGCATGCCTGCGACCCGTGCGACTTCATCGAGAAGCTGCCGCACGTCGAAGGAAAATGGGCGCGGCCTGAGATCGAGCTGCACCGGTCACATGTGTTCTTCGTCGTGCAGCTGTTCGGGTTCCGCAACCTGGACGGCAGCAGGCGCTTCACCTCGGCACTGTTCGCGGTGGCGCGCAAGAACGCCAAGTCGACCCTGGCGGCGGCGATCCTGCTGTACTGCCAGTGCTGCGAGGAGGAGGAGGGCGCCCAGATCATCTCGGCGGCCACCACCGGCAGCCAGGCACGCATCATCTTCAACGTCGCCAAGCGGATGACGGAGAAGACGCCGGACCTGCAGGAGGCCTTCGGCTTGGCATGTTGGGCCAACTCGATCAGCCGGATGGAGACCGGAGCCAGCTTCAAGCCCATCAACGCCAAGGCCAGCACGCAGGACGGCCTGAACCCATCCCATGTGGGCTTGGACGAGATCCATGCTCACAAGTCGGCGGACCTGCTGAACGTGCTGACCTCAGCAGCCGGCGCGCGCAGCAATCCGCTGTGGCTCTACACCACGACCGAGGGGTATACCAACCCGGGCCCATGGGGAGAAATCCGGCAGTTCGCCAAACAGGTGCTGCAGGGCATCCTCGGCGATTCGGCCGACCACTTCCTGGTGGTGTTCTACGCGGTCGATGAGGACGACGACGAGTTCGACGAGTCGGCGTGGCCCAAGGCCAATCCGCTGATGGACGCCAACCCGCACTTACTGAAGGCCATCCGCAAGGAGGCTGTCGAAGCGCGGCAGATGCCATCGAAGCTGGCCGAATTCAAGATCAAGCGGCTCAACCGCCCGGCATCCTCTGCAACGGGCTGGGTCGACCTGACGAAGTGGCAGAAGGGTGGAGGCGCGGTCGACCTGGACTGGCTTGCCGGCCATCCCTGCTGGGCGGGCTTGGACCTCGCGAGCAACCTGGACCTTACGTCCTGGCGGCTGGTGTGGAAGGTCGACGAGATCTACTACACATGGGGCCGCCGGTTCGTCCCAGAGGATGCAGTCCGCGCTCGAACAGAGCGTGGGGTTGTGCCTTACGCGGGCTGGGTCGCGGCCGGCCTGATCGAGGTGACTGAGGGCGAAGTCACCGACTACCAGGTGGTAGAGGCGCGCATGAGGGAGGACATCGCCAGGTTCAATCCGCTGGTGATCGGCTTCGACAAGTGGAACGCCCAGGAGATCACCCAGCGGCTGTTGGCGGAGGGTCATCCGCTGATCGAGTTCGGCCAGACCACGAAGAACTATCACCCGGCGATGCAAGAGCTCGAGCGCGCCTACATCAGCAAGAAGATCCGGCACGGGAACGACCCCGTTCTGAACTGGTGCGCGTCGAACCTCATTGCTGTGAAGGACGGAAACCTGAACATGAAGCCTGACAAGAAGCGCTCGCCGGACAAGATCGACGACATGTCGACGCTGTTGATGGCCATCGGGCTGAGCATGCCGGCGGCCTCCCAGGCTGACGATGCCGGTGATTTCATTGCCAGTCCGGTGATTGGATGAAGGCCGTGGCGAAGAAACCTGGGCGCCTGCGCGCTGCGGCGCTCAAGTGGCTTGGGGTTCCCATCCATCTGACCGACGGCGACTTCTGGGCGGACTACTTCGGTTCGAACTCGGCGGCTGGTGTGCCGGTCAACTATCAGACCGTACTGAAGTTGTCAGCGGTCTGGTCCTGCGTGCGCCTGATCTCGGAGACCATCTCCACGCTGCCCCTTTCGATGTACGAAAAGACGAGCACCGGCAAGCGCGTGGCGAGCCACCATCCGCTGCAGTTCATCCTGCACGATCAGCCGAACTCCGATACCACTGCCGCCGTGCATTGGGAAGCGAGCGTTGCGGCGATGCTGCTGCGTGGAAATGCTCGCTGCGAGAAGCTGATGATCGGAGGCCGGGTGGTTGGCCTGCAGTTCCTTCACCCCGACAGGCTGACCTGGTTCCGCCGCGATGGGGTGAAGGTCTGGCGGTACACGGATGAAAACGGCCTGCAGCGCGAGATACCAAACGACCGGGTTTGGAACATCCCTGGTTTCTCCCTCGACGGGAAGGAGGGAGTCTCTGTCATCGGCTATGGTGCCGAGGTGTTCGGCGCCGCCATCGGCGCTGACATGGCGGCAAGCTCAACGTTCTCCAAGGGACTGATGCCGACCACGGCTATTTCCTACCCGAGCACGCTTAAGCCCGACCAGCGCAAGGAGGCGCGGGAAACGCTGGAAACACTGAGCGGAGCCGTGAATGCCGGGCGTCCGGTCATCCTGGAAGCAGGTTCTGAAATCAAGACGATCGGCATCAACCCGGCCGATGCTCAGCTGCTTGAGTCGCGCGCGTTCTCGGTGGAGGAAATCTGCAGGTGGTTCCGAGTTCCTCCGTTCATGGTCGGCCATGCCGAGAAGTCGACCAGCTGGGGCACGGGGATCGAGCAGCAGATGATCGGCTTCCTGACTTTCACCCTCGGCCCCTGGCTACGTCGAATTGAACAGGCGATCAGTAAGGATCTTCTTTCGCCGGCTGAGCGCACCAAGTACTACCCGAAGTTCGCGGTAGAGGGGCTTCTTCGCGCCGATAGCGCGGGTCGCGCGGCCTTCTACGCAGCCATGGTCAACAACGGCATCCTGACCCGCGACGAAGTGCGTGAGCTGGAGGACCGAGAGCCCATGGGGGGAAACGCGGCTGTACTGACCGTGCAGACCGCACTTGCACCGCTGGACAAGCTCGGACAGTCCGAAGACGGCAATGCCGCTCGCGCGTCGATGCGCGCATTTCTTGGCGTTACCGACGCCGCCAGCAAGGAGTAATCGATGACCATCCGTGCAACCCCGGGCGTTCCGAGCGGACGGCCGCAGATGGATGTGCGCAGCTACATCGCACCGTCGGCGTTTGATCGCTGGGATTCCAGCATCCGCGCTGCGGTAGAGGATCAGGAAGACCGGACCATCGGCATCTACGACGTGATCGGCGAGGACTGGTGGACCGGTGGCGGCTTCACTGCGAAGCGCATGTCTGCGGCACTTCGTTCGCTGGGCAAGGGCCCGGTTACCGTCGCCATCAACTCTCCGGGCGGCGACATGTTCGAAGGCCTGGCCATGTACTCCATGCTTCGCGAGCACCCTGGCGAGGTCACGGTGAAGGTGATGGGTATCGCAGCCTCTGCCGCCTCCATCATCGCCATGGCCGGCGACCAAGTGCAGATTGCACGGGCGGGCTTCCTGATGATCCACAACTGCTGGCTCCTGGCCGCAGGCAATCGCCACGAGCTGCGGGAGATTGCCGACCAGCTGGAGCCATTCGATCAGGCAATGGCCGATGTGTACGCGGCCAGAACCGGCGAAGACCTCAAGGCCATGCAGAAGCTGATGGATCGCGAGTCTTACATCGGCGGCAGTGCTGCCGTGTCCCAGGGCTTCGCCGATTCGCTGCTCGACTCCGACGAGATCGGAAAGTCCGATGACAGCAAGAGCGCCTCTGCGGTGCGCCGGATGGAGGCCGCTCTGCGGGCCTCTGGCATGCCCAAGTCTGAGGCGATGCGGCTGATCAGCCAGTTGAAGCCCAGCGCGGGTGATCCCGCTGGCAGCGGTGAGGGCGAGCCCACCGAACACGGCCAGCGTGATGCTGCCGGCTTCACGACCACTGCGGCGCTGGCCGCAAACCTCACCACCATCCTGTAAGGAGAGCCTCAATGGCCCAGATCGACGACGACATCAAGAACATCAACGCCAGCCTCGGGCAGGTGAACGAGCAGCTGAAGAAGCATGCGGAGCAGGCGAAGGCCGATATCAGCGCCCATGCGCAGCTGTCCGAAGAAACCAAGGCCAAGGTCGACCAACTGCTGGTCACCCAGGGCGAGCTGCAGGCCAACCTGCAGGCCGCCCAGCAGGTCATCGCCAAGCTGGAGCAGGGTGGCGGTGCACCGGCCAAGGCCCTGACCATCGGCGAAGTGGTTGCCGCGTCGGATGCCTGCAAGAACTTCAACCCGGGCATGCAGGGCAGCTTCACGGTCAGGGCGGCGATCACCCGCGAAGACGCGTCGGCCGGCACCCTGATCCAGCCGCAGCGCGTGCCCGGTGTGGTTGCAACGCCGAACCAGCGTCTTTTCATCCGCGACCTTCTGACCTGGGGGCCCACCTCCTCGGACAGCATCGAGTACGTGCGCGAGACTGGCTTCACCAACAACGCGGACGTGGTGGCTGAAAACCCGACCAATCCGAAGCCGGAGTCGGATCTGGCGTTCGAGCTGGACTCGGCCAAGGTCGCCACCATTGCCCACTGGATTCGCGCGTCCAAGCAGGTGCTGCGCGATGCCAGCATGCTGCAGGCCTACATCAACGGCCGCCTGATGTACGGCCTGAAGCTGAAAGAAGAAGCGCAGCTGCTGAAGGGTTCGGGCGTCGGCCTGAACATCAACGGCCTCTACACCCAGGCCTCGACGTATGCGAACCCGGGCGTGACCGTGCAGAACGAGACGGCCATCGATCGTCTGCGCATCGCCATGCTGCAGGTGACCCTGGCCGAGTACGAAGCCGATGGCATCGTGCTGAACCCCATCGACTGGACGACCATCGAGCTGTCGAAGACCACCGATAACGCCTACCTGTTCGCCACGCCGCGCGGCCTGGCCGTCCCCGGCCTGTGGGCGCGCCCGGTCGTGGCTACCAAGGCTATGGACGTGGGCGACTTCCTGACCGGTGCCTTCAAGATGGCCGCTCAGGGCTGGGACCGCGAGCAGGCGAACATCACCGTCTCCAACCAGGACCGCGACAACTTCGTCAAGAACATGGTCACCATCCTCTGCGAAGAGGACGTGGGCCTGACTGTCTTCCGCCCCGAGGCCTTGGTGAAGGGTGGTTTCGACGGCCTGCCGGTCACCGACGGCGCTGGCGCCGGCGGCTGACACCACGCGGCGCCTAGCACAGCCGGGTGCCGCCCCTGACGAAGGAACCAGATAATGGCCAAGGTCATTGCACTCACCTCGTTCGAACACCACGGAAGCCGTAGCCGCGGCGCGGAGTTCGATGTATCCAACCAACACGCGGACTTGCTGGTCAAGCGTGGCCTCGTGAAGCTGGCTGGCGAGGCGGCGGCCGCCGGCGGTGGTCCGGCTGCTCCGACTGGCGAGGCCAACGATGGCGCTCAGCTCGTCCGCCAGAAGGCTGCCGACGCGATCGCGGCGATTGCGTCGGTGACCGACCTCGCGTTGCTGGACGCTGCGCTGAAGGCAGAGACCGCCAAGGGCGAAAAAGCCCGCGCCACCGTGATCGAAGCCATCGAAACCGCCATCAAGGCGGCGACGCCGGCCCAGGCCTGAGCCATGCAGCTGATCACCATCGAGCAGGCCCGGCAGCACTGCCGGGCCGATAGCGCCGACGACGCCATGCTGGAGCTCTACGGTGGCGCCGCAGAGGAGGCGGCGCAGGAGTTCATGAACCGGAAGGTGTTCCCTGACTCCGACAGCATGGCGGCCGCTGTGCTGGCCGGCACTGCAGGGTGCGACCCGATGGTGGTGACCGATGCCATACGCGCGGCGGTTCTGCTGATGCTGGGACACCTCTACATGACCCGCGAGGACGTGCAGTCCAGCGCAGGAGCCACGGTGAAGATCCCGATGGGTGCGCACAGCCTGCTGTGGCCGCACCGGGTCGGTCTGGGCGTCTGACGTGGCCTGCTCCGGCTGCGCGCGCCGGCGCGCCTGGCTCATGAAATGGATGCGAGAAGCGAATGAACGAGCAAAGCGAATTGCTGGCCGCCCTGCGAGCCCAGACCGAAGCGACGCACCAGCTGGTGGCGGCGCTGCAGGAAAAGACCAAGGCCGACCTGGAGAACGCCAAGGCGGTTAACCGTCTGGTGGACTACCTGTGCGACAGCGAAGGCGGCGAGGCGGAGGCGGCCGGCTCCGGCAACTACCTGAGCGGGAAGCCGCGATGATCGCCGCCGGCCGTCTGCGCCACCGGGTGCAGCTGCAGCGCCAGGTACACGGCCAGGCGCCCGAAACCGGCGCGCAGACCGTCAGCTGGGAGCCTCTGGCCGATGTGTGGGCCGAGGTGGCCGCGCTGTCGGCCCGGGAGTTGGTCGCTGCCAAGGCGGTGGACAGCGAGGTCACCATGCGGGTGACCATCCGCCAGCGCGACGATGTGACCGACAAGTGCCGGGTGATCCACCGCGGCAAGATCCTGAACATCCATGGTGTGCTGCCCGACCCGGTGAGCGGCCTGGAATACCTCACGCTTCCGTGTAGCGAGGGTGTCAACGATGGCTGATGGCATCCGATTCGACGTGAGCGGCCTGGACGGCATCCGCAACAAGATGGCGCAGGTGAAGCGCGAGGTGAACTACAAGGGGGGCCGGGCCGCGCTGCGCCGGGCGGCCAACGTGCTGCGCGACCAGGCGCAGAGCAACGCCCGCCGGGTGGACGACCACGAAACCGAGACCGCAATCTGGAAGAACGTCGCGGTTCGCTGGAATGGCCGCGCGTTCAAGCAGGATGGCGTGCTGGCGTTCCGTGTTGGCGTTCTGGGCGGTGCCCAGGCCGGCCGCGCCGCTCAGCAGGGGACGAGCAACCCCGGTGGCATCACCTGGTACTGGCGCTTGCTGGAGTTCGGCACTTCGAAGATGGCTGCGCAACCGATCTTCCGGCCGGTGCCGGACCAAGCCGGCCCGAAAGCCGTCGATGTGTTCGCGCGCAGCTTCAACCAGGCGCTGGACCGCGTGCTGGCCAAGCAGGGGGCGGCATGATCCCGCCCATCTTCCCGCTTTGCATCGCATCACCAGCGGTGCTGCTGGCCTTTGGCGACGCTCCGACCCGTGTCTATCCGTTCGGACTGATCGAGAAGCCGCCTGCACTTCCGTATGCGGTCTGGCAGACGGTCGGTGGTAGCCCCGAGAACTATCTGGCCCAGCGCCCTGACGTGGACGCGCTGACCACGCAGGTGGACGTTTATGCAAAGAACGAAGCATCCCTGATTGAGGGTGCCACCGCACTGCGTGATGCCTTCGAACCTCGCGGGTACATCACCCGCTGGGGCGGCCAGATGCTTGATCCCGAAACGAAGTTGTTGCGCCTGTCATTCGATGTGGACTGGTTGGTCCCCCGGTAACGCCCGCTACAAACCCACCCACGCCCCGCACTGCGGGGTTTTTTATTGCCCGCAGGAGAAACGATGAGCATCCTGACCCAAGGAACCCAGCTGTACGGCCTGATCAACGGCGCTGTCCGCGAGATCGAGTGCATCACGGCCTTCAACCCCGGCACCGCGCCGGCAGACCAGATCGACGACACTTGCCTGTCAGAGACCAACACGCGCACCTACAAAAAGGGCCTGCGCACGCCGGGCCAGGCGTCGGTGACCATCAACGCCGACCCGAAGAACGAGAGCCACTACCTGTTCTGGCAGCTGGCCGAGCAGGTGGACGGGGGCGACCCGATCCAGTGGGCCATCGGCTGGTCCGATGGGGTGGACATCGAACCCACCGTCCAGCAGGCCGGCAGCATCTCGAACATCGAAGTTACGAACGGCGGCACCGGCTACACGTCGGCGCCGACCGTGACCATCACCGGTGGCGGCGGCACGGGCGCCACGGCCACGGCCATCGTCGATTCCGGCTCGGTGATCGGCGTCAACATCACCAACCCCGGCACCGGGTACACCAGTGTTCCAACCGTTGCATTCAGCGGCGGCGCTGGCACCGGTGCGGCGGCGACGGCAGAGCGCTCGACGGTGGCCGAGCTGGTCCTGCCGAATACCCGCACCTGGTACACCTTCCAGGCCTACGTCAGCGACTTCCCGTTCGACTTCCAGGGCAATGCGGTGGTGACCACTGCCGCGTCCATGCAGCGCAGCGGGTCGGGCGTCTGGCTGCGTAAGGCTGAAACCCCGTGAGCCGGGGTGCCAAGAAGCCGGCCAACGCACGCGCAGTGAACCTGAGCGTGGCCGGCCTGCAGAAGGTCGGCGCGTTCACCGGCCGCCCGGTGGAGAAGGAAATCCGCTGGAAGCAGGGCGACGAGGAGCTGACAGCCACTGTCTATGTGCGGCCGCTGGGCTTCCAGGCGGCGGTGTCGGATGTGCTGTCGGCCACGAACAAGCACGACGGCGTGGCCGGCCGCATCGCGGCCAGCATCTGCGACCAGGACGGCAAAGCGGTTTTCACCGTCGCTGATATCACCGGCGAGGCCGATCCGGACCGCGGCGCCTTGGACGGCAACCTGTCGGTGGCGCTGCTGATGGCCATTGGCGAGGTGAACAACCTGGGAAAAGCTACGAGCTGACCCCGGAGGATGAGCTGTGGTGCGAGCTGGTCCTGAACGGGATCGGCGGCCGCAGCATCGGGGAGGCGAGGGAACGCCTCTCCATCCGGGAGTTCCAGCTCTGGAGCGTGTACCGCGCCAAGCGCGGCAGCCTGAACTTGGGTGGGCGGATGGATGCAGCTGTAGGGATGCTGGCCGCTTTGTTCGTCAACGCCAACAAGAAGCCTGGCTCGACCCCGTTCAAGCCTTCCGACTTCATTCCCTACGCGGACGCCGAGCCCATCAGCCTCGAGGAGGCGATGAAGCAGTGGTAGCTGGCGCGTAGGGCGCGCATCACCTGGCCGGCCACCGGTCAGCCCTTGCAGCAGAGAGAGCTATGTCCAGGAACCTTGGTACGCTGACCATCGACGTAATCGCCGAGGTCGGCGGCTTCGCATCCGGCCTGGACAAGTCCGAGCGCCGTGCGGAGAAGTGGCGGAAGAAGGTCGAGGCCGAGGCGAAACTGGCCGGCCTTGCGCTGGGCACTGCGATCGCTGCGGCGGTCGTGATGATCGGGCGTAACACCATCGCGGCCGAGCGCGAGGTGGCCCAGCTGGATGCCATCATCCGCTCCACCGGTGGCGCGGCCGGGTATACCCGGCAGCAGCTGCTCGATATGGCCGACACCCTGTCGAGCAAGTCGACGTTCAGCGGCGGCGAGATCGTCGAGGCCCAGACTCGCCTGCTGTCGTACTCGGGCATCCTGGCGTCCAACATCCCCCGTGCGATGCAGGCGGTCATCGACCAATCGGCACGCCTGGGCATCAGCGTCAGTCAGTCGGCGGAGACCATTGGCCGCGCGCTGGAATCGCCCAGCAAAGCGGCCGCCGCGCTCGCCCAGCAGGGCTTCGGCGCTGCCTTCACGAAGGAGGTGCGCGGCACGATCGACGAGCTGGTCAAGGCCGGCAAGGAAGGCGAGGCCCAGGTGATGATCCTGGAGATCCTTGAGGAGTCGTACGCCGGCGCGGCGCAGGCGGCCCGTGACACCTTGGGCGGTGCTCTGCAGGCCCTGGGCAACACCCTAAACGACATCACCACCGCCAAGGACGGGAGCCTGAAGGGGGCCACCGACGCGGTAAACACGCTGGTCGAGACGCTGAACGATCCGGCCACGAGGGAGGGTTTCAATAACCTGATCTCGGGCGCGGTTGAAGCAATCGGCACGATGGCAAAGTTCGCGTCCACTGCGGCCAACGTGACCAAGTTCGTGGCCGAGAGCCTGGCCGCCCGCGTCAGCGGTCCTGACATGGCCGACGTGGTGCGCGTTGAAGATCGCATTGAGCGCCTGCAGAAGACCCTGGCGGCTGTGCAGAACTCGAAGGGCACGCTGGGCTTCTCCATGCTCAACGCCAGCGAGCTGATTCCAGCGGACATGGTGTCTCGACCGGATACCGTGATTCGGCGCCTTCGCGGTGAGATCGAGATGGAGCAGCGCAAGCTGGCTGAAGGCCAGCGCATGCTGGAGCAGGCGGCGAAGGCTGCCAGCGCGGCCGCGTCCATCCCGGATGGGGTGACCGGAGACGCGGCTGCTCGTGCTGCTGCGGCCGCAGCAGCAGCGGACGCCGACAACGCCAAGGTGCGGCTGGCGGGGCAGCAGCAGCTGCAGCGCGCCTATGAGTCTGCTTCGCTGCAGCTGCAACGGCAGATCGAGCTGTTCGACACCAGCGCGGATCGCTCTGGCCGTGCCACGGAACTGCAGCGCCTGAACTTTGAAATGGCGCAGGGGAGCTTGAAAGGCCTGAACTCCGCCTCCCAGGAGCGCCTGCGCGCGCTGGCCACCGAGATTGACCGGTTGGCAGTCGTGAAGTCAGCAAACGAGGAAGCGGCCAAGGCCACTGAGGCTTTCGTCAAGTTGAAGGACGAGCTGAACAAGAAGGACTCGCTCGGCGTCGATCTTGCCCGAGACCGCCTGAAGATCCTTCAGGCGGCTGCGGATGTTGGTGCAGCGAATGATGAGGACTACGCAGAAACCGCCGCTAAGGTAATTCGGCAGGTCGGAGGAAGTGGCGCGGCCGACTACAAGGGGCCGGACGCTCTCTATGGTGGATCAAGCGGAGAGTTTGCAAAGATCGATTCTGCACAGGAAGCTGAGCGACAGAAGTTCGCGGCGCAGCTGGAAGCCCTGGAGGAGAATCGGCAGGCTCGGTTTGATCTCGAAGCAGAGTGGAATGCGCAGGAGCTGCAGCTGCGTGAGGAGCACGAAGCCAACTTGGGACGCCTCGACAGAGCGCGGTGGCAGGTTGCGGCCACAGAGGCTCAGTCGGCTCTCGGAAGCATCACGGACGTGATGCGGACGAGCTTTGGCGAGCAATCCGCGCTCTACAAGGCTGCATTCGTGGTCCAGAAGGCGGCAGCTATTGCGCAGTCTGTCATTGCGATCCAGCAGGGTATGGCTATGGCCGCCGCCAACCCTTGGCCGACCAATCTTGCTGCTATTGCTTCGGTAGCCGCTGCAACCGCTGGCATCGTCTCCAACATCGCAGCAGTAGGCATGGCCCACGACGGTATCGACAGCGTTCCCGAGACTGGAACTTGGCTGCTGCAGAAGGGCGAGAGGGTCACCACTGCAGCCACCAGCGCCAAGCTGGACGCAACCCTTGACCGCGTGTCGCGTGATTCCGCCGGCGGTGGCCGGGGGGACACCAACGAGTTCAATTTCAACGTGAACGGAACTATCAGCGAGCGGGAACGGCTGATGCTGGAGCAGACCGTCACGCGTGCGGTGACCCTGGCGCGGCAGGACCGTGTGGCGGACACGACGTCCGGAACCGGTCCGCAATCACGCGCGATGCGTTCGAACTGGAATGTCAGAAGGAAGGTCGGGTGATGGCGCTGATTATGCAGCCGAAGTGGTTGCCGGAACCGCTACGCGAGGGCTATGGGCTGCGCCACATATCACCGTTGACTCGTTCAACCTTCGTCAGCGGTAGATCTTTGCCGCGGCGAGCATACACCGCAACTCCAACACAGACAGAGGTTCGTTGGTTGCTCAATGACGGCCAGGCGGCCTTGTTTGAAAGGTGGTTTGAGGAAGAGCTGATCGATGGTGTGAGCTGGTTTGCCTGCCGGCTCCGCAGCCCGCTAGGAATGGATTACTACAAGGCTCGATTCACTGACATTTACGAGGGCCCGACATTGACCAACGCGAACCTGTGGATGTTTGCCGCGACGCTTGAGCTCTATCGACGACCACTTCTTGCTGAAGGATGGCTGGAGTATCCGGAGGGCGTGCTTCGGGCCAGCGTGATCGATCTGGCTGCTAATAGGGAATGGCCTGAGTCATGAGCATTCTGGAAAGACTGTATGCCTCTGGCGGCAGCGAGATCGAGCACGAGACGCTGGCTATCACCGTTGGTGGCGAAACCCACTATCTGACCAGGGGGTGGGAGGACCTGACTGCAGTTCTTGAAACGGGCCAGACCGTCACCTTCAAGGCCTGCGGTATGGACGTGGCCAAGCCGGCCCGCAATGCCGACGGTGTGCAGGATCTGCGGTTCGCCCTGACCAACATTGATGGAGTGGTGAGCACCAAGATCCGCGCCGCGCTCGCCGCGCGACAGGAGATGAAGGTAGCCCTGCGGGTCTACCTGAGCAGCGATCTGCTGGCGCCCATCAAGCGTCCGCTCTCGATGGTCATCAAGGGAGGGCAGTGGTCGGCTACCGAAGTCCAGATCACGGCCGGCTTCATGAACATCCTCGACACGGCCTGGCCGCGCGACCGCTTCAACCTCTCCAAGCACCCTGGTCTACGCTATATCTCATGACGATCGACCTTGAAAAGTACCTGGACGTCGTCTGGGTCAGCGGCGGCCGCGTGTTCCCCGAGCTGGACTGTTATGGCGTTGTCAATGAGGTTCGTCGGGATCTTGGGCTGCCAGCGTGGGATGAGCATCCCGGGGCTACCCGTGACGATCTGCCCGAGCTGGCACAGCAGGCGGTTCTGCAGCACGCCGGTAGCGACTTGGTAGAGGGCGCCGTGGCGTTCTGCTACGAGGGCAGCATGGTGACCCACGTTGCCGTGCTGGTAGAGGTAGACGGCCGCATGTGCACGCTCGAATGTAACGACGGCCGCAACGTGACGGTCCTGCCTGTGGCGCGCTTTGAGCGCCGCTTCAACCGTGTGGAGTATTACGCGTGATCCGGGTGTTTCCTTCCCGCATGCCCGGTGAAGCGCTGGAAACCCACCAGCATGGCCGGATGACGGTGGACAGCTGGCTGCGGGCGAACGTGCGCGGGTACACCGGAGAGCGTGAACAGCCGATCGAGCTGGAGGTGGACGGCGCACCGGTTGCGCCTGGGGCGTGGGCAAGAACCTGGATCGACGACGGCAGCGACGTGCGCATCTACCCGGTCCCTCATTACGAGGGCATTGCCGCGGTGATCTACTGGGTCGTGGTTGCGGTGGTGGCTGCGTATGCCATCTACATGGCCAACAACCTGCCTGGCAGTCGAAACGGGCAGGGCGACAACCTCAGCCTCGACACGGCGCGGGCGAACACGGCCCGGCTCGGGAGCCCCGTCCGCGAGGTTCTGGGACGGTGCCGAGTTTGGGCCGACTACCTGGTGCAGCCGGTGTCTCGCTTCGTGGGGGAGAAGTCTTATCGAACCCACATGTTCGTGTGCGTGGGGAAGGGCCGGCACATCATCCCCGAGGGTTCGGCCCGGCTGGGGAACACGCCCATCAGCTCGTTCGGCAGCGATGTGCAGATGACGATCTACCCACCGGGCACCGATGTCGGTGGCGACGTGCGCTCCGAAAACTGGGTTAACTCGACCGAGGTGGGCGCTACCGCCTCCGGCACCGCCGGCCTGGATCTGAGCGACACGGCAGACGTGTCTACGGGCATCAACGCAGACTCGGTGACGGTATCGGGGAACGTGATCACCCTGAACAACGCGACGGTCACCGACGCGAAGGGTAACGAGCGGCCGACCAGCTCCGTGCCCAGCAGCTGGGTTGTCGGCACCGTGCTCACGCTAAAGGTTGCGGCTTCCTTCACGGCGACCACCAGCGGCCTTTACTCGATCATCGCCGGCAGTGCTGTGGCGGAACTGGCGCCCTACGTGGGGATGCCGGTTTTGCTGACCTACAACGGAGCCGATTACGCGTTGTTCGTGGCCAGCTACGTTCCAGGCTCGCCCGCAGTGCCCGGTGTTGGGGGCAGTGCTGCCCGTGTGACGGGATCGGCCGCTGCGAGCAACTTCGACTTCAGCGGTTCTCCGGTCACCTTCGGGATCGGCTGGCGGGGAACCACCTACAGCGTTGCGCTGGTGGCCAACTACATCACCCTCGGCGTGCTACTGACCGCCATCAACGACCAGTTGGTGGACAGCGGCTTGGTGGCTACCCAGTCCGGCGGCGTGGTGACGATTGCTGAGGTGGCCAGCCCGTTCGCTGGCGGGAACATCACCTACAGCGGACTGCCAGCGCCTGTCTTCGGCAGCAGCCCAACGTCCACGGCGGGTGTGGCCACGACCGGTGGAACACCTGCGACGCAGCCCCGCGTGACGTTGGCCTATGACGGTCCGACCGGCACTGCTTTCGGGGGGCTTCCACCTGGTGTGGTGTCCCTGGCAATGTCGCGAGGCCAAAGCGACTATCGAATTGTGGCCGTGTCCGGGCTCACCTTGGCCGTGGAGCGGCTGACAGAGGCTGGCGTGGTCGACACGAGCTGGCCAGGTTGGATCAACCGGATAGCCACCGACTACAGCGCCACCGGGATCCAAGAGGGCGAGGAGTGGCTGGGGCCATTCCTGGTGTGCCCGAGCGGCGAAACCACAGATGCATTCGAGTACGACTTCAACTTCCCCAGCGGCCTAATCTGGTACACCAGCAAGGGCAACAAACGCACGTTCACCGTCAGCATCCGGGTTGGCTATCGGGTGTATGGATCGGGTGCGCCTTGGACGGTTCGGACCCACACCTATACCGGATACTCCGAGGATGCCGTGGGCTTCACCGAGCGCATCACCCTCGGCACCCCGGGGCAGGTCGAGGTTCGCGTCAGGCGGGTGACCGAGCGCGGAGGAAACTCAGCGAGGGATGCGTGCTACTGGCAGGGCCTGCGCGCGCGCCTTTCGCAGCGGCCAACGCGCTACGACGACCTAACGACCATTGGCCTGACGGTGACCACCGGGACGAAGCTGGCGGCGCAGACTGACCGCCGGTTCAACGTCGAAGCTACCCGGATTTACGAGCAAGGCACTGCACGCAGTATCAGCGGCGCCATGATCCATGTCATGCGGTCCCTTGGCCTGCCGGCGGACCAGATCGACACGGACACCCTGCAGCATCTGGAAGACACCTACTGGACGCCACGGGGCGAGTTCTTTGACTTCAGCGCGGAGAAATCCGGCACCAGCGCATTGGACATGCTGCAGATGGCGGCCCAGGCGGGAATGGGGTACTTCCTGCTGATCGATTCGATGTGCTCGGCCGGCCGTGAGGGGGTGAAGACGTGGCGAGGCGGGATCTCGCCGCAGCGCCAGCTTGAGCCGCTGAGCACGTCCTTCATTTCGCCGGGCCCAGACGACTATGACGGCGTTGACGTGACCTACATCGATGAGGTGACCTGGGCGGCAGAGACCGTGGAATGTCGGTTGCCTGGCGTCCCCGAGCCATGGAAAGTTGAGTCCTACGAGCTTCATGGTGTAGGGACGCGTGATCGCGCGTACCGGATCGGCATGCGTCGGCTGATGAAGCATCAGGGGCAGCGCCTGACCTACAAGACCAAGACCGAGATGATGGGCCTGGTCTACCAGTATGGTGACCGGGTGAAGCTGTTCGATGACATACCAGGGTCGAGCACGACCAGCACCATGATCGAGTCGGCACGATTGGAGGGCACCCGCCTCCTGATCGAGGTGGGCGAGTACCTGGACTGGACCCTTCCGGCGCCGCGGTGTCTGGTCCGTTTCCAGGACGGGACGCTATCGAACGTGATGGTGCCCACCCGGGTCGACGACCACCGGTTGACGATCGCCGCATCGGCGTTGCCGGGCGAGCACGCATTCAACACTTGGATCTTGGATGACCCAACGATCGACCCACCTGAGCTGATCTTCTGCGACAGCACGCGCGCTGGGTATGACGCCGTGCTTGCCGAACTGACGCCAGGCGAGGATGGCTCGGTCGAGTTGACCGCCCTGCAGTACGACCCGGATTTCTACATCTACGACGACGCAGCCGCGCCGTAGCTTCATCGGAGACGAAATTAAATGACCACTTTCAGTACTGGTAATCCCGTTCCTTCAAGCGCTGCGAAAGATCTGTACGACAACGCCGAGAACCTCGATCAATCGATAAACGGGGATTCGGATACTTGGAGGGATCGTCTTGGCCGATTGCGCATGTCAGTCGCTGGCGCAGTGCGTGTGCTTGCGAGCGCTGTATCAGCCGCTCAGCAGGCTTTAGCGCTTGAGATCGCGAGGATGCGGGCAGAAGCCGCCTTGGCGGTGGAGGATGTGAAGGCCCAATCGGAAGTCATACTGGCTGGCCTCGGCTACCTGGTCCCTGTGCCGTATTCCAGTGGTTTGATAGTGGAATCGGCGCGCTTCACGGTTTCCCACGACGGGGCCGTCTATGGCGCAGATCCAAATAGAATTCCCTTCGAAACTGGTGCGCAGTTCGATCCTGCGGAATGGCGGTTGCTGCAAGGCGTGACGATGGAGGATATGAAGGGCAATGGAGAGAGCATTGTTCAATTTACTCCGGCAGGCAGTGCCGGTGTACGGCGCGCCGTCAGGTCAAAGCTGCGAGAGACCATTAGTACTTCGGACTATGGTGCGGTCGGAAACGGCGTCTCGGATGACCTGTCTGCTATTCGCTCGGCGCTGAGCCAGGCAGACGTTGGCTCAATCAAGACCGTAAAGGTGATCGGCCGGGTGGGGGTTAGCGACACGGTGCAGGTTCCTGCCGGAGTGACCGTCGATTGCACGGATGGAATTCTGGTTGCGCTACCCGGTTTTCCACTGCAGCGACCTGTCTTGCGGTTCGGCGATAGCGCGAGCCCGGTTGCTGGTCGGTGGCGAGGAACTAGCCCCTGCTTGAAAGTTGACTGTGGTTCTCAGGCAATCGTCGGTATTGAGTTCTCCCGCGTCTGGGGCCGGACGGACATTCAGTACTGCGAGGTGATAAATAGCGCTTTTCGCGGCATTTACGTTGTATCAGGCTGGGGTCTATATCTTCACAATGCCGACGTAAGTGCTCCGACGGTCTTGAGCGGCGCTGCAGCAAATGCGGGGGTTGATAGCATTGGAATCGAGTTCGCTACGTCTGATTGCTATCTTGGGCCATCCGCGATCTACGGCTTCTTTGTTGGATGCCGGGTCCGCGGTCCAAACAACACCCTCGTTGGCGTTCATCCATTTGGCTATTACCAGAAGGACGGTGTTGCACAGAGTTGCCCAATGGGTGTGGGCATCCATGTCATGGGTGAATCAACCGCACTGTATGGGTGTATCCCGGATAGCCCATCGATGATCGACTACAACGGGAGCGCATCGCTCGCCAACGGTGGCTACGGAATCTTCTTCTCTCACGATGCTTTCAGGTTCAGAGCCAATGGTTGCACAGTGCTTGTTCCAAATCGTGCAGGATCCGGCGAGGTCGCACCGGTAGGGAAGCTGGTGGCTTTCCAGGTTGCTCAGTCTGGCTCATGCACGGACTGCGAGGTTCAAGACCAGACGAATGGCGCTATTCTGCAGCGCTTCGGTGGGCCTAACATCAGCACGAGCAACATCACAGGTAGGCGTGAGTCCTATACGTACTCTCAGGCCCAGCCAATCCACAACAGGAAGCCATTCTTTGCCAAAGGCATTGAGTTCGGTACTAAGGATTCAAATCCCGATGAGCAGCTGGAAACGTTCGGTGCCGTCGGCTTCTCTGTCCCCAATCGCGCCAGATTTAGAATTCTGAGCAACTACGAAGGTGACAAGCAGTCAATACTGGTGGAGCGGCTGCAACGCGGCGATACCCAGTTTCGGAATTCCACAATCTCGCCCATCCTTGGGACGATCGACGCCGGTTACAGGTTCTGGGACACATCCTTGGGTAAGCCGGTGTTCTGGAGTGGATCGCGATGGGTAGACGCTATGGGAGCATCGGTCTAAAGAGCGGCCTTTCTGGCAATCCGCCTACGGCGTGCTATAAATGCGCGCCGCTGAAAATTCAAGGGATGTGATGAGGAATCTGTACTGGGACGTTTGGAAAGGCATTGCCATCGTGGCTGTTGTAGCCATCCATGCCTGCGGCAGCGCATTGGCCTTTCCGGATGGCAGTGCGAACCAGACATTCGCCGTCGTTCTCCGGCAGTTCATCAACTTCCCGGTCGCCCTCTTCGTGTTCCTCTCGGGCATGTTTGCATCGCAAGGCCGGCCGGCGAATTCATACCTTTCAGGCGTGAGGAGTAGGGGGTCTAGGCTGCTTGTTCCTTACCTGGTATGGGCGATGGTGTACACATCAGCGAAAGCGGCCACTGGCAAGCTCGTACCTGCTGAGCTTCCGGTAATGTTGGCCACAGGGACTGTCATATCGGTGGGCTACTACGTGATCGTGATGCTCCAGATCGCCGTTCTCTCACCGGCTCTCGAGCGCTTGTCGAACACAGCGTTAAAGGTAGCGATCCCGTTGTCGATCGCGGCCTCTTGCGCTTTCACCTATGGAATACGCGCAGGTGGTCTCGACGGAACGTGGTCGCACTTCCCGTACAGCGCGCTGCCGTTCTTCCTATGGCTTCCCTTCTACTTGGCCGGCCTGGCTGTAGGCAAGAGTGATTTGGCCATGGGTTTCGGCCGCTGGCAGATAGCACTGGGGTTGGCGTCTGTTGCGGTTGCTTGTGCCGTTGTTGAGGCGTTCTTCTGGCTTCCTGGCTCAATGGAGCTGGCCATCTCGCAGCTGAAACTGTCATCGATGGTTACGTCGTTGCTGGTATGTGGTCTGGCGGTGTGTGTCGCGCGCACATGGACCACGGCGAGCGGCTGGCGCTGGGTTCTTGCTTGGCTCGGCGCGCGAAGCTTCTATTTCTATCTTTCCCACATGCTGGTGCTAGGGGTCGTTCAGGCAGCTCTGCGCAGGGTGCCGGGCCTCGACGCTGTGCAGCCCGCGTTTGTGCTGTTGGCCGTCATTGCCACGCTCGCCGTGTGCGCTGCTGGCGCCTTCGTGTTTGAGCGGCTGGTGAAGGGGAACAGGTCGATACTTCGCTGGGTCGGAATTGCGTGACCCCATGCCGCCTTACCGGCTCTCGATAGGAGCCGCTCAAGCTACCTGCATCAGCAGATCTTCGCGGTTGTTCCGCGGCGTGTTCACCGCCCGGCTGACGCGGTAGGCCTCCATCGCAGGCGGCTCGCTGGCCAGCAGCATGGCCATGGCGTCATCGGGGCTGGCTGCCATCCACTCGTCGATCTGGCCTGCCTGCAGCCACACCGGCATGCGGTCGTGGATGTCGGCCGAGACGCCGCTGCTGTCGCCGGTGATGATGGTGAAGGTGCCCAGGTTGCCCTCGGGCAGCAGGGGGCTGGCGTCCTCCCACAGGCCAGCGGCCAGCAGCGGCCCGGTGGCATGGATGAACCAGGGATCCTTCTTCTCGTCGATCGGGCTCACCGACCACTCGTAGTAGCCGGCCATGGGGATAACGCAGCGGCGCTTCTTGAAGGCCGACCGGAACGCCGGCTTGGTGGCCACCGTCTCGATCCGGGCGTTGATGGTCGAGCCCTGCAGGCCCTTGGCCTTGGCCCAGAACGGCAGCAGGCCCCACGCAAGGCGGGTGACCTGCCGGCCTTCGCCGCGATCCAGGATCACCGAGGCGCGCTGCGTCGGCGCCAGGTTGTAGCTGGGCTGGATCTCGGCCAGGCCGGGCGCGAGGTCAGCCAGCCCCGGCTGGCCGAAGTCGACAACGGGCAGCTGGACGAATCGGCCGCACATGGCAAGTCAGGCCGGCATCGCTTGGGGTAGCGTGTGCCCCAGCACGTGGTCGCACTCAACCAGGCGAGCATTGCTGACGGCTTGACGCTCGCCGCATCCGGCGCACGCGAGTAGCGTGCCGCCTGGCATGGTCTCCAGCTGCGGCGCCTTGGAATGGGTGATGTGCTTGCAGTGGTTGCAACGGACGCTGATTGCGCTGACTCGGTGGAGGTTGCCATCGCGGTCGCGTACTGCATCAAGATCGAGAACGTAGAAAAGGCCTGTATCGGGCATTGCGGTGTACCAAGGATTTTTGGGGATGCTGCCCTGATCGCTGCCTCCGTCTTGTGATGAAGGTCCGCATTCAGCATCACGCTTTCCTGAATTGTTGTGTAAGTTGTCGCCACCTCACGTAAACGTTCTCACGCGTCTGTTAGGGTCGTGCCTCATCAAGGAGGTGCGCAATGCCCATCAGGGCGGTTGTATACGTGAGCAGTGCCGGTGGGGAGATCGCCGGCGACAAGCTGGGCCTGTCCAACGGAAAGTTGGATCAGATTGTGGACGACGCGGCCCGGTTCAACCGTAATGCTGGCGTTACGGGGGTGCTCCTCTTCGATGGCGAACGCTTCCTCCAGTACCTGGAGGGGCCAGAGGATGGGCTATCAGTGGCCTATTCGAGAGTGCTGGGCGCCAGCAGCCACAACGAGATCGTAGAGCTGCAGAGGGGCAGAGTGGGGCAACGCCGCTTGCCATTCTGGCCAATGAAGTGGCTTCCAGTCGAACCAGCCGAACTGAAACGGTTGGCTCAAGCGGACTGGACCCGATTCAATCAGCGCGGCGACGCCGAGGATGCAAACCCAGCGGCCATGGATCTTTTGGCCGGTCTGGTCGAGCCCTACGCTGTAGCCGCTTGATCCCCTTGCCGATGCTCCCCGATCTGCTCGGTGAGCACGGTGAGCGACTGCTGGAAAGCGGCGGCGAACAGATCGCCGTCGCTTTGCATGTGCTTAGAGGCGATGCTGGGCAAAAGACCTAGCCAAGTATCGGAGAGCCGTTCGGGTGCTGGATGAGTCAGCGTGAGTACTCGAAGCGCGTATTCCGCTGCCTTGAGATAGCCGCGGTGAATCTGAAGTTCGGACTCGCACGCATGTAGGCGATCGAGGATTTCCGTGATTTCGGTCGTCATGACGGTCTCGACAGTCGGTGGTGGGGAAGGCGATAGTCTGGCGTCCTCCGGACGAGTCCGCTATGAGCATCCTCAACGTTCTGTTACGTCCTGACCAGCTCTTGGTCGCGGTCGATACCCTCGCGGAGGACGCCCGCACCGGAGCGCATTCGTCCGGCGCAAAGATGCTGCTTATCCCGCAGTACAACTTGGTGTTGGCGGCACGCGGGTCCACTCAGTTCTTTCTTCGCATCTACGAGCTCGCGCTCCAGGCAAGCTTCCGGGCCGATTTCACAATGGAGCAGCTGACAAAGGAGCTGGGGCTTGTGATCGACAAGGTATGGCCGAGCTATGAGCGCGCCGCGGTCGACGCGGGCCTTCCGAAGCAGAGCTTGGGCACAGAGCTTGTGCTTGGCGGCTGGTCGCCGAAAAGTGGGCGGATGGAGGCAACGGCCTACGCCAAGAACGACAGTGCTGTTCCTGCGATCGTGCAACCCCTCGTCGGGGGCTTGGCATCACCAGGCGAACCACTAAGAGGCCGCCCGGACAGTTTTGCGCCGCAGGATGTCCTGGCTGCGGCAAGGCTCCAAGCGAACTACCTCAATGAGCAGTTGGGCCGGCAAGTCGCAGGTGGCCGCCTGCTGATCGGGTTGCTTCAGCAGGGGCAGGCGGTCGTGAGGGACCTTGGAAGAATGTGAGCGCGTCGCTCGATCAGGAAGGAGCCATGCGCTGCGGTCCTTGCGAAGACCGCAGCGCACACATCAATTAGGCTGTCGCTTGATCAATCAAACTCGATGGCTTCGCGCATCGGTTGCGTCCAAGTGTCTGTCACCCAGCAGGTTCCCTCGTGGCAGAACGTCTGTGTGCATCGGGCCATGCCGCCGCCGGCAGGCACGCACGACGTGTGGAAAGAGGCAGCGTTAGCCGCGGGAACTACGCCTACAGCACCGGCCGCTCCAGCGGCAGCAATGATCAAACCAAGCAAGACACTTTGGATCTTCATGATCACTCCATTGTCAAGTTGATGAATGCCCGATGGGCAACTGGAAGGTGTCAACGGACTTGGATGATCGCAATAGGAAAACTGCTCACTGGCATGTAGGGAAAAGCCTAGGAGGTAGCGCTGGCAGGGGTGTAGCAGGGCCTCCTGAGCGGTTAAGACTTGCGGTTGAGCGAATCGCAGCGATTGAGACGGCCGGTCGTATCCTTCCGGCCATGTATTCCTCCCACGGCTTCCGCACTGCCTCGATTCCCTCTGGCTGGGTCCAGACCGGTGAGCGCTGGGCGCTCTGGTACAACGGCCGTGAGACGGCCAGCGTCACGCCCGATGGCGGTCCCGGAGTCCGGCTATGGATGGAAGGCCAAAAAATGTGGCAGGTGAAGGAAGTGCGCGCCGCCAACGTCCGCCAGGCGAAGCGCTACGCCGAGCGCTGGTGCGCCGCCAGGTTGTATCCCGAGCTGCCGCTGCGCGAGGCCGTCGCCCGGCTGACCGACAGCACTCCGATTCAGTTGCCCCCGCCACTGCCCGGCCTGCCGCCGACTCGTGAGCAGCAGCAACAGGCCCGGCGCCTAGCCGAGGCCGGGCGGTTGGAACTGGCGCGGATCAAGGAAGCGCTGGAACCGCGCCGACCGCCGAAGGAGACCAAGCCCAGGGCGAGGGATCCGATGAAGGCGTGGGTCAAGGCAGGTAGAGAGCAGCTGTCCCGCGCTCGAATCTGATCCCCCGTTCAGGGGAGGCGGTCGACTCAAACTGCTTGCCACACTTGCCCTTTCACCAGAGAGAGCAATGATGAACGCTACCAATCGAAAGACCGCCAGCTTCGGAGTGCCGTGGGAATCGGCCTATGGGTACGTACAGGCCGTCCGCGTCAACAACACGATCTTCGTGTCCGGCCAGCTCTCGCACACGCCGCAGGGAGAGCTGGTTGCGCCGGCGGAGCTGGGGGCTGACGGCCAGCCCGCCAACTTCGACACCATGGAAGCCCAGATGAGGCGGACTTACGAGAACGCCCAGGTGCTGCTGGCAGAGCTGGGAGGGTCGCTCGCAGATGTGGTCGAGGAAACGCTGTTCGTCATCGACGTTCCGGCGGCCTTCGCGGCAAGTGGCAAGGTTCGGCCGGCCGTGTATGGCCAGCCGGTGCCGCAGGTGGCCAGCAACCTGATTGGAGTCTCGGCGCTGGCTTTCCCCGAGCAGCTGATCGAGATTGCCTTCCGGGCGGAAGTGCAGAACTGAAGACGTGAGCGGGTGGGGCGGGTGTGCGCCCCATCCGCCAAGTCCGCGCCGTAGGCAGCGGACGGAGCGCGGGCCGCTGGGTGCGCCGAACGCCGGAGGAGACCCTGCCCAAGGCCAGGGATCCCGTGAGGGGCGTAGATCAGGGCGGGGCCCGCGCACCTCCGAGCGCTCGTGCGCGGTCAGGCATCACCTCCATCTGCCCCTGCGCGGGGCTTTTACCAGCCTGATTGACTGCACCCCGGATCCAGTCATCTCCGTCACTGCGCGGTCTACCGTCCAGCGGCTAACAGCAGTAGGTTCGGCGCTTGCCTGGAGCTGGAACGAAGGAGTCGGAGCGGTTTAGGGAAGAGCTGGAGCCGTGCCGGCAGCCTCTCGAGCAGAAATCCATTACCCAGGATCCGATGATGGAAGGGCTTGGGCGGAGCAGCTGAGCTACGGGAGCTGAAATTTCGTGAAACTTCGCTCGGCGCCAATTTCAGAATCCAATTCTGGTAAAGTTATTGTGCGTGGAAGCTCTGCTTCTATCGAAGTTGTGATTGAATTTGAAGTATGAAGTCTCGAAAAATCTCTAAACATGGTCGCCAAGGGGGGCGAGTGAAGAAGATCGCTTTGTTCAATCACAAGGGAGGGGTAGGTAAGACCACTCTGACTGTCAACATTGCTGATGCGCTTGCGGGGATTGGGAAGCGAGTCTTGCTTGTTGACGCCGATCCGCAGTGTAACCTCACTGCTTTCTACATTCGCGAAGACGAGCTGGAGCAGCTGCTGGGGGAGTCGGATGAGGAAGATTCCGCAGCTACTCTTTGGTCTGCGATTAAGCCGGTCGTGCTGGGCCGCGGCGACATTGCCCCAGTTGACATTTGGCGGGTTGGTGAGCGCAACACTCATCTTTTTCCCGGGGACGTCCTCCTTTCGGCGTACGAAGAAGAGCTTCCTCAGGCGTGGACAGAGTCTTTCGCCCGAAAGACACGTGGCTATGATGTTATGACGGCGATGTCTAGAGCTGTGACTTGCGCTGCGCAAGCAGTCAACGCCGATGTCGTCATTTACGATATGGGGCCCAACGTTGGCGCTCTAAACCGAGCTGTTCTGCTGGATTGTGATGCTTTCGTAACCCCAGTTGCTGCAGACCTTTTTTCTCTCCGTGCGCTCTCGACGGTGGGTCGTTCTGTTGCGCGATGGATACATGACTGGAATACCATTAAGAGTATTGCTGCGCCAGAGAATGTCGGAGATCTCTTGGAGGGTAGGCCTGCATTTCTTGGCTACGTGACATCAGCCTATAAGGTGAACGCCGGTCGAAATGCCGCGAACCCACATGCGGACTGGGAGCGAAGAATCGCTCCAAGGGTCAGGGACCGAATCGTCAACGACCTTCGGGCGGTGGGTGAAGACCTAGTTCCGGAAGGAGCCAATAAAATTGGTGCTGTGAAGCACTTCCACAGCCTAGCTCCTGAGGCACAAAAGCATGGCGTGGCCATCGGCAAGCTTCGTGGGCTGGTGAATTCGGGTCATTATCCAACAGTTGACGACGCTGCTGTTCAGTTCAGGCAGTTGGCTGAGGAGATCGCTCGCAGGATCGCCATCTAGGGGGCTAGCAATGTTGCGTAGCGCGCCCAGGCGGTCATTAGAGCCCGGCGCTTTTCGAGCATAGTGCCTCGTTTGTAGGCGGCCTTTGCTTTGTCACGAATTCGATGGGCCAGTGCGGCTTCAGACAAGTCGTCAGGATAGTCGGTTGCTTCACTGGCCCAGTCTTTGAACGTTGACCTGAATCCATGCACCGTGATGTGGCCATAACCCATGCGCTTCAGCAGTGCCAGCATGGCGTTCTCGCTGAGCCGTTCGTTGCTGACGTCGTTGGGAAACAGCAGGTCGCGTTCCATGCGCGTCCGCGCGATCGCCAGTGCTGGCTTAGAAAGTGGAATCGTATGCTCTACCTTGGCCTTCATCCGGTGACCTGG
This sequence comes from Stenotrophomonas sp. CASM101, assembly GCF_049384845.1. Taxonomy (NCBI): domain Bacteria; kingdom Pseudomonadati; phylum Pseudomonadota; class Gammaproteobacteria; order Lysobacterales; family Lysobacteraceae; genus Stenotrophomonas; species Stenotrophomonas sp. CASM101. Next base: position 144,654 of record NZ_JBMRFR010000004.1, read on the forward strand.
CACGGTCCACGTGCCGGCGGCAAGATCGATCTCCCATGGTGTAGCTCCAAGTGTCATTCCAGTGCGGGCCGCTGTGAGGATCGTGAACTCGAGGGCGCGCGCTGCTTCTCCGTGCCTTGACCGCAGGGCAGCGATGAACGAAGGAAGCTCGGCATAGGGGAGAGCGGCGAAGTTCTCCACCTTGGTCACCGCGGTGGGCTTCGGCAAGATCACCGCCAAGTGCCCGCGCCATCGCGCCGGATTCTCCCCGCTGCGCTTCTTCTGCACGGTCACGGCATCAAGCACAGCCTCCATTCGTTGCCGAACCCGGCTGGCAGTCTCCGTTTTGGTGGTCCAGATTGGCCGCAGCACGGCCAGGACATGCTCGGTCTCGATGCGATTCACCCGCAAGTCTCCAAGTACAGGCTTGGCATACGTCTCTAGCGTGCTGGTCCACTGACCGGCGTGCTTCGGATTGGTCCAGCCTGCTTCGCGCTCTGCGATGTATGCGGTCGCGGCCTCCCAGAACGTTGGGATGCTGGCCGTGGCCACGGCCGCAGCGCGCCTGCCTGCGAGCGGGTCCTGACCGGACCGCACCATCTTCCTCGCGGCCCCTGCCGCCTCCCGCGCCTCGGCCAAGCCGATCACGTGCAGCGGGCCTAAGCCCATTTCCGGGCGCCTCCCCTCAAATCGATACCTGAACACCCAGCTCTTGGCACCGGACGCGGTCACCTGGAGGTATAGGCCGCCACCGTCCGGGTGGTAGCCTGGCTCGACGATCGTCGCCACCCGTCTCGCCGTCAAGCGATTGATCTTCAATCCCATTTCCTACCCATCCATGTACCCGCCCAGCGAGCGCGGCTTTCCGCGAAGGCGTACGAACCAGACCGGATGGTGAAACGTAGCTGGCGCAAGGGCTGAGACTGGTTTCACGAAGGCGCACGGAAGCTAGGGAACGCCCTAAATTCAGACACTCTCTCCGCCAGGATTCCACAAGGCCCCTGGCGACAGGGGCCTTCTTGTTTTCTCAAGCTTCTCTACCCGCGACGCCCATCCTTCGGCTTGTTGTGGCACAACGGATAGCTGGAGCACGACCGGAACGCCCCATGCGGCCCATTGCGGTCCACGAACACGCCCACCCTGCACGCTGGGCAGCGCTCTTCCGAAATGGCCGCACCTGAAATCGCGGTCACTTCCACTGCTCCGTCCTTTACCAGCTCATCCAGGAATGGCGAGTGCTTGCCCTGCAGGGTGAACATCGCAACCGAGCGCCGCGCACGCGTCAGCGCGACATGGAACAACCGCCGTTCTTCGCTCAGTGGATAGGTATCCCCGTCCGGCATTGCCAGCGAAAGCACCGGGTCATCCGCACGCAGGCTCGGGAAGCTGCGGTTGATCATGCCCGGCAGGATCACGTAGTCCGCCTCGCGCCCCTTCGATCGATGTGCGGTCAGGAACTCGACGTCCATCGTGCTGCCAAAGGCCGTCTTCCAATCCGAAGGCATCGCACCGCGATCCGCGCGATACCGCCCCAGAACAAAGACCGTCACGCGTCCATTGCGGCCCTGCGCCACCGCGCCTGACAACAGTTGCTGGTGCAGCTTCGAAAGGTACTGGCGAACGCCATCCTGCACCTCCTCACGCCGGTTCATCTGGAACGCCTGCAGCACCGGGCCGACTGCCGGCGCAGCAGAGCGGACCTTCTTGGCCATCTGCGCGGGGTTGCGGCTGATGAAGCGGCTGGAAACATCACACAGTGCCTGCGGGCAGCGGAACGTCTGCTCCAGTTTCAGCACCTGGCCATGCCCCATCCACTCGCGGAAACCGGTCATCACCGAAACGTCGGCGCCAGCGAAGCGATTGATCGACTGCCAGTCATCGCCCACCGCAAACAGATGGCGGCCCGGTTGGCTGACCAGCGCACGGCAGAGGCGCGCACGGGCGCGCGAAGCGTCCTGGAATTCGTCGGCCATCACCAGTTCGTAGGGTGATTCATAGTGGCCCTGTTCCAGCAGCCCGGCGGCCATGTTGAGCATGTCTTCGAAATCAATGCTGCGCTCGTCAGCCAGTGCATCGTCCCAGGCCTGGAAAACCGGCCCGGCGATCTCCAGGAAGCGCCGGTAGCGTTCCTTGAACTGATCCTCAGGCATCTGCCGCAGGCGCGCTGCCATATCGTCCAGCGTCAGGCAGTTGCTCTTGGCGTGCGCAATGAAGGTCCGCATCAAGCCGATCAGGTCGGCATCGGGCATCGGCCTGGCACCCTGGTCAGGCAGCTCGCGATCCGGGTTCGGGTCGAGTTCGACACCAGACGCACCCAGCCGCTCGGCCAGATCCTGCAGGGCCTGTCCACTGCGCAGGCCGAACGACGTCGTTTCGACCACTGCGGTGCCGCGTGCCGCATGCTGCGGCCGCTTCCAGTGCATCCCTTCGTTGTAGTTGGGAAAGTGCTTCGGCGGCTGGCCATCGGCATCCAGCGCAAAGTGCTCGTGACAGAGCCGGGCGTCCGGATAGTAGAAGTCCGGGCGATACTGGCGATGGGTATCCGTCGCGGTATCGAACTCGTAGCGCCGCTCGTAGTCATACGCCACGCCGTTGTAGAACAGCCAGTTGGCGATCACGCACTCTTCCAGGCTCTTCACCCGCTCGCCCTGCAGGGTACGCATGTAGGGCGCACCATCGCGGTCGTAGCCATCGGCCATCATGTCGGCACCCAACGGCGGCAGATCGCGTCCGAACACCAGGCGGAACATGTCCCACTGGGTGCGGAAGTGGGTCGAGCGGTCCTTCAGGTCGTCCACCAGGTCGGCCAGCTTGTTGAAGCCCAGCGCCGCGTCGACCGCCCATTCCGGGATATCCGGCTTGCGCCCCGTGGCCTTGGCGATGATGGACAGGCCCAGGGCGTGAAAGGTCCGGGCCTCCACTACGGTGTCGCCCATGCCGAGCCGGCTGAAGCATCGCTGTGCGCGCTCCTGCAGCTCCTGGGCGGCATCCTTGTTGAAGGCGAGCATCACGATCCGTTCGGGTTCGACAAAGCCGCGATCAATGGCATACGCGGCCTTGGCGACCATCGTGGAGGTCTTCCCGGAGCCGGCCGCGGCCACGACCTGCACGCGGTTGTCGAAGCAGATGACGGCGCGAGCCTGCTCCTCGGTCAGCGGCCTGCTCTCGACCCGGTCCAGGAAGGGCTTGGCCAGACCCAGTTCGCGGGTCGCCATTGCCTCATTGGCGTCCGCCCACACGGCGGACCAATCCAGCTGCCAGTCGTGCAGTGCGTCCAGCGCGATGCGGTGGCCGGGCGCGTGCAGGTCGTCGTGCAGCTCCTCGTCGAGGAACAGCTGCTCCAGCTTGGCGGGCGGCAGGGGCAGGGCGGGGCGGTCGGCCAGCAACGCCTGCTGCTGTTCGTGCGTGATCCAGCGGCGGCCGGTGGTGGCTCGGTCGGTAAGCGCATCTGCCTCGGCCAGCCACGCCTGGATCTGCGCCAGAACGCGCTCAAACAGTGCCTTGCGCCCCCGCCTGGAGCGCGCGAAAAGCACGTGCTGCACGGCAGCCGCAAGCCGGGAGCCCTGGCTGTTGGGCAGCCCATCCACGGACAGTGCCTCACCGCGCTCGGTCGTCAGTTCGACCCTGGACCAGAGCACGCCGCGAACGACCCGCACGCTGTGTTCGTTCGCCACATGCTGGCGGTACTGCCTGCCGTCGATCAAAAGCGCGACCTGTTCGCCATCCAGCCGCAACTGCCAGTCCGGCGAGCGGGTCACACGCTGGCCCCAGCGCGAGGGGCGCCATTCCATAGACATCCAGATACTGCCTTGCGTACGTCACCGGGCGTAAAGCGCCCTTGCCGACCCATGATAAGGCGGCTTGGCATGGCACGCTGCGTTTCCGGTCACTCGCACACGCGAGCCAGCGATGGCATTGCACCCTCGCCAGCGCGACAGGCGTCAGGCGTTCACATCCACGACGATGCGGCCGCGCACCTTGCCGGGGATGATCTGCTCATAGACATCCAGCACCTCTGCCAGGCCGATCTGCTGCACGGTGCTTTCCAGCTTCCGCGGATCCAGGTCGGTCGCGAGCCGATCCCAGGCGCGCTGGCGAACCTCTTGTGGCGCATTCACCGAATCGATGCCGGCAAGGGTCACATTGCGCAGGATGAAGGGCAGCACCGAGCCGTGCAGCGCATCGCTCTGGGCCAGGCCACAGGCGGCCACGGCACCGCGGTACTTCGTTTCGGCGATGGCATTGACCAGCGTCGTGCCGCCGGCCACATCCACCACGCCGGCCCAGCGCTCGGCACTCACCGGCCGCTCGCGCGGTTCGGAAAGCTGCGCACGATCGATGATCTCGGCCGCACCCAGGTTGTGCAGATACTCAGCATGCTGCGGGCGTCCGGTGGCGGCCACCACGCGATAGCCCAGCTTCGACAGGATCGCCACCGCAATCGAGCCGACGCCGCCGTTGGCGCCGGTGACCAGCACATCGCCCTGTGCAGGCGCCACCCCGGCATGTTCCAGGGCCAGCACGCACAGCATCGCGGTGTAGCCAGCGGTGCCGATGGCCATGGCGTCGCGGGTTGTCAGGTTGTCGGGAATCCGGTTGAGCCACTCGCCCCGCACGCGCGCGCGCTGGGCCAGGCCGCCGTGGTGGCCCATGCTCAGGTCCCAGCCATTGAGCACGACGCGATCGCCTGGCTTGAAGTTGGCCCTGCTGGATTCCAGCACTACGCCTGCCAGATCGATGCCGGGAATGAGCGGAAACGTCCGGATGATCGGACTCTTGCCGGTGAGGGCAAGCGCATCCTTGTAGTTGAGCGTGGAGTACTCGACCTGTACCAGGACGTCGCCGTCCATCAGGTCGGCCTCGTCGAAATCGACCAGCTCGGTCGAGAGCTGGTTGTTCGTCTTGCGGGTCAGCAGTGCTTTGAACGTCATGGATGGCCTCACATTCATGGGATGGGGCCATGCTAGGCTCGCGCCTCTATCGCAACAAGAACGACGATTTTCCGTAGGTACTATGGTTTTCCGGAGTATGCATGCGTAGCAAACGGTGGGACGGCAAGAGTGGTTGCGCGGTGGAAGTCACGCTGTCGGTCATCGGTGGCGTGTGGAAGCCGATCATTCTGTTTCACCTGATGACCGGCAAGCGGCGTTTCATGGAGCTGACCCGGCGGGTGCCCAATGCCACCCAGTCCATGCTCACCAGCCAGCTGCGTGAACTGGAAGCAGATGGCGTTGTGATCCGCCACGTGTACCCGGAAGTGCCGCCGAAGGTGGAATACGAGCTGTCCGAGTTCGGCCGCACGCTGGTGCCGGTGCTGCTGGCCATGCGCGAGTGGGGAGAAACCTATCGCGGCCATGGAAGCACGGAAGGCGATTGCCAGGGTTGAAGACACTTCCGGTTCCACTGCGGCGGCGCATTCCAGGCCGGATGCGCTCGCGCTTGCACGCAATACGGATGGGTTGAATGACACCACCCGTAGCGGCTGGAGCGATGCCCCTGGCAGGAGGGGCATCACGGGTACTACGGAGCAGCTTTCGGTTGACGCGGATCGGCAATGATCCGCGAGGGGGATCCATACAGCACCAAGACCCGCGTGCCGGTGCTGAACACCGGGTCCGGGCCCTGCACAACGGTCATCAGATTGCCGTTCTCCGTCTGCACCACGTACTCCAGGCCCTTGGCCTGGGAGAGTGCGCGTTCAGAGGCCGCACCGGCAATCGCGCCTGCCACCAGGCCGCCAATGGCACCGATGGCCGCTGCCTGGTCGCTGCCGCCGATGGTGGAGCCGACCACCCCGCCAGCCGCAGCGCCGGCAACGGCTCCGCCTCCCTGCGAACCGTCGATACTGACCGCGCGAACGCTGATGACCGTACCGCCCACCGTGCGGTTGACCTGTCCCACCGAGCCGATGGAGTAACTGTCGGTGCGCACGTTGGGTGCGCAGGCCGTCAGCATTGCCGCCACCGAAGCGGTCAGCAACGGGCGTCTCACGGCGCTTCCTGCTTGTTGGGGAACATCGGCTTGGTGATGTCCACGGTCTCCAGCGCCTGCAGGAACTGGGCGATGTTGTTCTGCGCCGAGCGGCTGATGGATTCGCGAGCGCGAATGACACCGGCAAATGCATAGTTGAACGGCACCTCGCCGGAAGCGCTGACGTCCTGGGTGTAGACGATGCTGCCGGTGGCACGATCGATCAGCTCATAACGGGCGATCGTCTTTGTGGTCATCGATGCCCCGAAACTGGGAATGTCAATGGCCAGGATCTTCACCGACAGGCTCAGCTTCACCGGTGCATCGTCGCGGAACACCGCCATCTTGTTCAGTGCTTCGGTCAGCGCGTTCTGCCACATCTGCGGCACTTCGTGCTGGGCCTGCGCCGGGATCTTGCCTTTGGCCTCGTCCGGGCGTGCCAGTGTGACCGTCAGCGACTTCAGCTCACCGTCGATCTTCTTGCTGCTGACCCCGACGTTCGGCACCGAGAAATTGAGCGGCGGATTGGTGGTGCAGCCCACCAGCGACACAGCGAGGATCGCTGCGAACAGAAACTTCTTCATCCATTTTCCCCTGTGGTTACGCTGAAACATCCATGGTGTGTCTCGTGCTCGTCCGCAACGTCCGTGCTGCACCGCGTGCTTTGCCGCCGGCGACCTGCTGGTGTGGCTGAACGCGCGAAAGCATACCTGAATCGGGGGCGCATGCGCGGCCCGCCCCGCGGCTCGCCTGAATTCCTAAAAGGGGGGACCGGAGCAATGGCTCAGAAGCGGTAGGCCGCCTGCACATACACCCGTCGCGGCTCGCCCGGGAAATGCCCGTTGCGCTCGATGAAGCCGCTGGCCGCGTACACCTTGTCGAACAGGTTCTTGACGTTGGCCTGGAACTGCCACTGCTTCCACGTGGTCTTCCAGCTCATGTCGAACGCCGTGTAAGCCTTGACCGTCTGCCCATCCAGGCTGACACGCTGGCCCACATGGTCGGCGCCGAAGCCAATGGCCGAATTGATCGACGGCAGGTCGTAGCGCGTCCACAGGCCGAGCTTGTTGCGTGGCGCATTCGCGAAGCGGTCTCCGGAGGCATTGGTGATGCCGTTCGGGCCGGCATCCTTCACCCGTGCGTCGTTGTAGGCGTAGGTCAGGTTCACCACCCAGCGCTCGGTCACGTCGGCCAGCAGGTCCAGTTCCATGCCCGTGCTGCGTACCAGGCCCAGCGCGGCCAGCTGGTTCACGCCGTCCCGCACTTCGCCGGTGGCCTGCACGATCTTGCTGCGGTCGATGCGGTAGGCCGCCATGTTCAGGGTCACACGGTCGGCCAGCAGGGATTTCAGGCCGATTTCCCATTGCCTGCTGCGCTCAGCGTCGAAGGGCCCACCGGCTGCCGGATTCTGGTTGGCGGCACTCTGCGGCACGAAGCCGCTGGCGATGTTGGCATACAGGTTCACGCCGTCCCGGACGGTAAAGGTACTGCCCAGCCGCCAGCTGAGGTCGTTGCCATCCACGCTGCCACCAGTGATGCGATCGTCGTCCTGGAAACCATCCCAACGCAGTCCGGCCAGCACATGCCAGCGCGTGCCCAGTGCCAGCTCATCCTGCAGATAGCCACCGTAACGCTTGCTGCGGGCGGCGGTGCTGCGCCAGGGCAGGGCGACCAGGTTGTAGTCGTGCCAGGTGCTGGCGCCATAGACCGGGTTGAACAGATCGATGCCGCGCACCGGACCGGCGCCGCGTGCCAGGTCGGCACTGTTGGCGGTCTGCGCGGTGAAGTCGGCGTCGAGCTGGTAGACGTCGGCGCCGAACAGCACCTTGTGTTCGATACGGCCGGTGTTGATCCGCCATACGGCATTGCCGCTGGCGGTGAACGCCTCGTTGTCGCGGATCTGGTTGCGCAGCTGGCGCGTCATCCACTCGGCCACGCCATCGCGGTCACGGTCGATCAGCCCCATCGGTTCGTGGTACATCTGGTGCTCGTTGTTGCTGAACCAGCGCGCAGCAATATCCACGTCCAGCGTATCGAGCGGTGCGAAGCGATACTGCGCCAGCGCCACCCTGGCGCGCATGTCGAGGAAATCACTGGCCTCGTTGTGGTTCCATCGCCGGTCGGTCAGGAAGGTGCCGGCATCGTTCACTGGGACGCCCCGGAGCCGGTTGCCGCCCAGGTTCTGGGTGATGTCGGTGAACTGCAGCACCAGTTCGCCGGTCTGGCCGACATCGAAAGCCAGCGATGCATCGCCGATCACGCTTTCGCTGTCGGCGTTCCAGCGCACGCCCTGCTCGGTGTTGGCATACAGGCCGGCGCGATAGCGGATGCTGCCGCTGGCACTCAGCGGGCCGGTGCCTTCGATCGACCCGGCGCGGAAGTCCTTGTCGCCTGCCTGCAGCTCGATGCGGTGTTCGGCGCGCGCCTTGGGCTTGCGCGTCACATAGTTGATGACACCGCCCGCATCACCACCGCCGTACAGCGCACCGGCCGGACCCTTCAGCACTTCCACGCGTTCGATGTTGAACAGCTGCGGTACCGAGAAGCCTGCATAGGGATCACCGCGCAGACCGTCGTAGAGCACGTTTTCCTGGCGGAAACCGCGCAAGGTAACGCCGGCATAGCTGAAGAAGCTGATGCCGCTGATGCTGCGATACAGGTCGGTGACCTGACGCGCGGCCTGGTCGTCGATCAGCTCGCGCGGCACGACCTGGATCGACTGAGGGACCAGTTCCAGAGGCGTGTCAGTGCGGGTGCCGACAGCGGCATCGTTGGCGCGGTAAAGCGTCTGCGCGCGGCCGCGGACTTCGACCTTGTCCAGATCCTTCGGGGCGTCGGCCGGGGCTTGGGAGGCCAATGCAGGCGTCGCCAGGGAAAGGGACAGCGCCGCGCAGAGCGCGTTCTTCAGAAGGGCGGGAAGGGGCATGAGGGAGTCAGGATGGGCTGCAAATGAGAAAGATTAGCATTTGCAAAGGTTCGTGGCCCATCCCCCTTGGTGCGCTGTGGACGCAGGCTCGGGTGGGTGTACGGTGTGCCCGGCAAAGCCACCCGCACACCGGTGCGGCCCCGCACGTGCCATCAGCGGTGCGAGGTCGGCGACAAAGCGTCCGCGCTGGAGTCCTCACTGGAACGCGGATTCGGTTCGCTTCAGCAACGCGCCCGCTAGGGCGATGCCACCACGGCCTGCGCGCGGCGCGCGGCCTCGGTCATTACCGAGGCCAGCTGCTTCAACGAGTATGGCTTGCGCAGCAGGGTAAAGCCGTGGCCCGGATCCCGGGCAAGCAACTCGCTGTAGCCGCTGGTGAGGATGACGGGGAGCTCTGGCAGGCGGTCGCGGATGGTGCGGGCCAGATCCAGGCCGTTCATGCCCGGCATCACGACGTCGCTGAACACCACGTGGAAGCGCGAGGCATCCCGTTCCAGCTCCGCCAAGGCCTCGTCTGCATTGCGCGCAAGCATCACGCTGTAATCGAGCTCGCGCAGGGCGCCAACCGCAAATTCGGCCACGTCGACGTTGTCTTCCACCACGAGCACGCAGACGCCGTGGCCATGCTGCAGCCCCGATTGCGCCGCCGGCCGTTCCGTCGTTTCTCCTGCCTGCGCCAGCGGCAGGTACAGCGTAAAGCGGCTACCGGCGCCCGCCTGGCTCTGCACGTCCACCTCGCCTTCGGACTGCTTGACGAAACCGAACACCTGGCTGAGACCGAGCCCGGTCCCGGCACCGACGCTCTTGGTGGTGAAGAAGGGCTCGAAGATGCGGTCGACCACTGCAGGGTCGATGCCTGCGCCGGTATCGGTGACACTGATGGCAGCAAAGTCGCCCTTCATCGGGGCGGCGAAGCGCACCGAAGGCACCGCAGTGACCTGCTCCACTTCGATGGTCACCCTGCCGTGCCCGTCGATCGCATCGCGGGCGTTGACCGCGATGTTGATCAATGCGGTGTCGAGTTGGGTCCGGTCCAGCAGCACCGGCAACGGCGTACTGGGCAACGACAACGATACCTGGATGCGCGCGCCCAGAACCGTGGTGATGATATCCGAGAGCGCGCGCACGCTTTCGCACAGATCGAAGACCTCCGGCGACAGGCTCTGGCGGCGCGAAAATGCAAGGAGTTGCGCGGTCAGCTTGGTGGCGCGGTCCGATGCTGCTGCAATGGCCTGGATGTAGCGGCGTCGGTTGTCATCTGCCGGCCACGTGTGCAGGAGCATGTCCACCGAACCGGTGATGACCTGCAACAGGTTGTTGAAGTCGTGCGCCACGCCGCCGGTAAGCTGGCCGATCGCCTCCAGCTTCTGCGACTGGCGCAGCTGCTCGCGGGCGCGTACCAGTTCCAGGTGGGCTTCCCGCGCCTGCTCGGTGATCGCCGCGACCTGCCGGCTGTGCAGGTCGCGCTCGATCACCCGTTCGGTCTGCTCGCTCACCACGCACAGGATGCCGGCCACACTGCCGCAGCCGACGCGCAGCGGTGAATAGGAGAACGTCCAGAATGTTTCGCGCATCGAGCCGTCGCGATCCATCATCAATGGCAGGTTCTTGAAGCTGCGGCTGGTGCCGGCAAAGGCATCGTTGACCGCCTGCGCAACGTCCGGCCACACATCGGCCCAGACATCCTCCAGGCGGTTGCCCATCGCGCCGTGCAGCTTTCCTCCCAGCAAGGGCAGGTAGGCATCATTGAAGAAGAAGGCCTTGTCTTCCTTGCCCCAGGCGAGCCAGAGGGGTTCGGGCGAATCCAGGATCATCGCCAGCAACGTGCGAAGCTCGGCGGGGGCGCTGGCAGCATTGGCCGAGCGGGCCCAGTCACTGTCCTGCAGCAGTCGGTAGGCAAGCTGCTCAGGCGCCGAGACGGGCAGGGGAAAAGGATGCATGGCCGCCATTGGCGCAGGAAGGTGGCGCAGCATAGCCGAGTGGATGTCATGGCGCCCTGCACATCACCGGTATGAAGGGCATCACCACTTCGGTTGACGGGGCAGCGTTGCACCTCTGTCCTGCAGGTTGCCGCGATCGGGACCGCCGCGCGCTGCTCACTACGCCCGCGGACTCTGCCCCTGGCGGAAGGTCGCGAAGGCGGCCTGATCGCCGCGTCTAGTCCTCACGTGCGGTCCGCGCGGCGAGGGCGTCGCGGCCGGCGTCGGTGAGATCGATATCCCCGTCTTCCGCCTGTACCGCCAAACCCGCGTTGACTGCCCACGTCGCCGCGTCGCCGCGCACCGGTTGCGCAGCGGCGATTGCCTCCAGGATCTCCCGCTGTTGCGCCGTCATGCCCATGAGCCGGCCCTCAGATGCCCAGCAACGAGGTCGGTTGCCAATCCGACAGCCTGGCGTGGCTGACCGGTTGGTGGCAGCCGCACTCGTCGCAGCGGAACAGTGCTCCACCCGGAAGGTGAACCAGATTGTCTTCGCTGGCCGAACTGGTCGAGGAGCAATGCCGGCAGGTAACAGTGAGCGCAGTGATGCGCTGCACGCCGCCGGACAGATCGAACACGGCCTCGAATGCGCGAATGACAGGATGGGCAGTGTCCGGCATCTGGATCTCGACAGGGCAGGGAGGTTGGGAGATCGCATCGTCGCGCGTTGGCCGTGATGGCGCAGTCAGCCAGATGCATGGACACGATCAAGACAGGCGCGGCAATGGGGAGCGGTTCCTTTTCAGGGATCCTTTCCAATCAGGTCCCACGGCTTGTCACAGCCGTCGCGCTCGCTTGATCACACTCCACGCCCTTGTTGCAGCGGGTCCCGCAGGACAATGAAGGCGACAGAAGAAGTCCCGCCCTGCCGGCTCAGGCGATGCAGATCATCAGTACCGTGCACAGCACCAGCATCAGCACGAACACACGCCGGCTCAGCGCCAGGCACGCCAGATAGGCGGCCAGCGCCCATGCAGCCAGCAGCGCGCAGGCCACCAGCCACAGCCCGATGGCCATCACCGATCCGGCCGCCAATGCAGATAACGCGATGGCCTTGAACAGCGCCACGCCCAGCACACTGCCCAGCATGCCGGCCTGCAAGGCAATGGCATCGTGGTGGGCAGGAACGCGGTGGTGGCGCATTGCGGGTCCGGTGCAGGCCGAGGGGCGTCGGCTGCACTTTGCCCAAAGGCACATCCACGAAATGTGTTCATTGCACCCGAAGCGCGTGGTCGAGCATCCTTGGTGGAACACCCCTCGGCAGATTGCAGGTGCTGCCGGTACGAAGCGCCGTGCTGGTCAAGGCGCTGGCATCCACTTGCCTGTGAATGCCGGTTCTTCAGTGGCTGCCGGCGACGGCGGCCTTACGCTTCCTGTCCAGTGACACCGCCACGCACCACAGCAGCAGGCCGCCAATGGCAGTGGCCGCACCGACATAGCCGGTGCTGGCCGGGCTGAAGCCGGCGCTGATGGCCATGCCGCCCAGCCACGGGCCAAGTGCATTGGCAGTATTGAACGCAGCATGGTTGGAGGCCGCCGCCAGCGTCTGCGCTTCACCGGCCACGTCCATCAGGCGGGTCTGCAGCACTGCCGCCAGCGCGCCCATGGTGCCGACGGTGATGATCATCGGGCCGATCGTCCACACGGACTGCGCGGCCAGCGGATACAGCAGCAGCATCAGGATCGACCACAGCAGGACCACGGCGGCGGCCTTGAAGTGGAACCTGTCCACCAGCCAGCCACCGGCGATGTTGCCGATGATCGCGCCGATGCCGAACACGCCCACCGCCAGCGGCATCCACGATTCGGCCACGCCGGTGACCTGCACCAGGGTCGGAGCCAGGTAAGTGAACACGCAGAACATGCCAGCGAAGCCGACTGCGCCGATCGCCAACGCCAGCCACACCTGGGACGTGTTGAAGGCGCGCAGTTCGCGCATCGGCGAGGTGCGCACCTCGTCCGGATCCGGCAGCAGGAAGCGGGCGATCATCGCCACGGTGGCGATGGCCAGCACGCTGACCAGGGCAAAGGCGGTGCGCCAGCTCAGCTGCTGGCCCAGCCACGTGGTCAGCGGGTTGCCGACCAGGATTGCGATCGACAGGCCCAGCAGCACCCGCGACATCGCTTGGCCGCGCTGGCCGGCAGGGCTGATCGCCGCGGCCACCAGCATCGCAACGCCGAAGTAGGCGCCATGCGGGAGGCCGGCGACGAAGCGTGCCGCCAGCATGGTGCCGTAATTGGGTGCCAGCGCGCTGGCGAGGTTGCCCACCGCGTAGAAGCCCATCAGCGCCAACAAGAGCTTGCGGCGCGGGAAGCTGGCACCCACGAAGGCGAGGATCGGCGCACCGACGACAACGCCGATGGCATAGGCGCTGATCAGGTGACCGACCTGCGTTTCGGAGATCGACAAGCCGCGACTGATCTCCAGCATCAGGCCCATGCTGGCGAACTCGCTGGTCCCGATGGCGAAGCCACCCAGAGACAGGGCGAGGATGATCAGGGTGCGCTGACGGGGCGTCAGCCGCGCAGCCAGGGAAGAAGTGGGGCTCATGCGGGGGGCGCGACGGGGCGGGGGAGCCCCCCATTGTACTGCTGCACCGCAACAAGGGCAGCCGCGCTCAGGTAAATCAGCGTTCGATCAGTGACACGCCGCCCCCTGCTGTCCGTGCGGCCTGGTCAGATGCCCATCCCTGCCCGGGCGTGCGCGTACTTGCCGCGCAGGCGCCCGGCCGTCGCCGCGTCGAGCATCGCCAGGCGCTGCGGATCGGCGTTGTCATCCAGATCGGCCCTCTTCACCTTCAGTGCCAGCGGTGGGCGGCAATGCGCGCGTAGTAGCTGTCCGCGTCGGGGGCCGCGGCGCGCTTGAGCAGGTGCACCGCCTCGCGCAGCGGGGCGGGGAATGCCTCGATGCGTGCGGCAAACGCCGGGCAGTCCTCGGCCACATCATGCAGCCACGCCACCACTTCGGCGTCATCGTCGCCGCGCACCGCAGCCGCCACCCGTGCCACATGACCGATGTAAGGCTGGCCGGCCTTGTCCATCTGGCCGGCGTGCGCCTCGGTGGCCAGGGTGCGGGCAAGTGCTACCCAGTCCATATCGGTCTCCTTGGATATCGGCGCGCAGTTTCGCGCAAAAGCAGGGAGCGGTTGTCGATGCGGCGATGACACTGCGATGGGCATGATGGCTGGGCAGGGGCGCGGCGTCGCCCCGAGGAGGAGGAGTTCGATGCAGGAATTCAGGCATGTGCTGGAAACCCGTGGCCGCTACCAGCTGGTAGCGGTGTCCCACGAGCCGGTGTACGCTCCGGGCGATGTGGTCGGCCATGCGGTCGTTGCCGACGATGGGGATCGTCTGACCGACCTGGTATCGCTGGCCGAAGCGCGCCAGTTGCTGTTGCAACGGGTGCGTGAAGAGGGCGAAGAGCCCGGGCTGGAGAACGAAAATCACCTGCGGAAAAAGGCGTCGCGCTGGCGCCGCCGCTAGGCCGTCGCGCCCTCGTGCGCATCATGGAGGATTCGGGTGTTGCCCAGTAAGAAGTATCTGCTCATCGCCATCATCACGCTGGCGACCCTGCTGCTTGGTTTCGTGTTTTCCGGCTACCTGACGCTGCTGTTCCTGGGCCTGGATACCAAGCTGTTCACCTGGAACACCTACTACCAGTACTTCAACGCGCTGGACCAGCCACAGGTCGCGCCCTTCGTTGGCAAGATCCGATGGGCCGGCTACGTGGGCTTCGGCCTGCCGCTGCTGGTATTGGTGGTGACCGGCCTGGTGCTGCTGCTGAAGAAGGACAAGCGCTCGCTGCACGGCGATGCACGCTTTGCCACCGGCGCCGACCTGGCCAGGCATGGCATGTTCAAGAAGACCGGCCAGAGCATCGTGGTCGGCAGCCATGGTGGCAAGCTGGTGCGCCTGGATGGCCAGCAGTTCGTCATCCTGGCCGCGCCCACCCGCTCGGGCAAAGGCGTGGGCGTGGTCATCCCGAACCTGCTGGAGTACGGCGAATCGCTGGTGGTGCTGGACATCAAGCAGGAAAACTTCGACCTGACCAGCGGCTGGCGCGCCAGCCAAGGTCAGGAAATCTACCTGTTCAATCCTTTCGCCGAGGACCGGCGCACGCATCGCTGGAATCCGCTCAGCTACGTCTCCGACGATCCGGCGTTCCGCGTCTCGGACCTGATGAGCATCGCTGCGATGCTGTATCCGGATGGGGCCGAGGACCAGAAGTTCTGGGTCAGCCAGGCGCGCAACGCGTTCATGGCCTTCACCCTGTACCTGTTCGAGAACTGGGACGACGAGCGCAGCAGCGGTTTCCCGGGGGGCGCCGGCACGCCCACGCTCGGCGCGGTGTACCGGTTGTCCTCGGGCGACGGGACCGACCTGAAGAAGTACCTCAAGACCCTGTCGGAGCGGCCGTTCCTCAGTGCCAACGCACGTTCGGCCTTCGCCAACATGCTGTCGCAGGCGGACGAGACCTTCGCCTCGATCCTGGGCACCTTCAAGGAGCCGCTGAACCCCTGGATCAACCCGGTGCTGGACAAGGCCACCAGCAGCAACGATTTCCTGCTGACCGACGTCCGCAAGAAGAAGATGACCATCTACATCGGCATCCAGCCGAACAAGCTGGCCGAGAGCCGGCTGATCATCAACCTGTTCTTCAGCCAGCTGATCAACCTCAATACCAAGGAACTGCCCAGGTCCAACCCGGACCTGAAGTACCAGTGCCTGCTGCTGATGGACGAATTCACCTCGATCGGCAAAGTCGAGATCATCGCCTCGGCGGTGTCCTACATGGCTGGCTACAACATCCGCCTGCTGCCGATCATCCAGAGCATGGCCCAGCTCGATGCCACATACGGCCGCGAAGTCTCGCGCACGATCATCACCAACCATGCCCTGCAGATCCTGTACGCGCCGCGTGAGCAGCAGGATGCCAACGACTATTCGGACATGCTGGGCTACACCACGGTGCGCAAGAAGAACGTCACGCATGCCAGAGAGAAGACCCACAACTTCACCGAAGAGCGGCGTGCACTGATGCTGCCGCAGGAGCTGAAGGCGATGGGGCCCGACAAGGAAGTGTTCCTCTACGAAGGCATACCGCATCCGGTGAAATGCGACAAGATCCGCTATTACAAGGATCGCTATTTCACGTCCAGACTGCTGCCGAAGGTCGATGTTCCGATGCTTAACGTCTAATTCACGACGCTAAATTTGTGACTTGGATTCATATTCACTGAAGTGAAAACGTGAGGTAAGTCAAGAATTCGGCATCTGTTCATAGATTTTCAGACTTGTCTGACATGGAATTGACGCGTGGTTGTGCGACCCTATGTCTGTCGTCCAGAAATGTGTGCTGGATGTCAAAGATGTGGCAGTAGGGTGGCCAGGAGTTTGTGCCATGGAAACAAGGATGGTTTCGACGTTGGTGAGGTATGCGGGTGGGTTGTCGGCTATGTCCGGCGGCCCCGCAACTTGGTTGGCAGCCGTTGGCTGCAGGGGAGCCGGAGTGGGTGTGCCGCACGCAGCGCATCCCTCTGATTCCGGCGTGCGCGATGCAGCGCCGGACGACCAGGGGACCAATGCTCGGGACTGCTTTTTCGTACGTCAAAGTGAAGCCCGTATGAATCAGGCGTTTATCGCGAAAATGTCCATCGCCGCAGTGGCGGCGTTGATGGTGGCCGGTTGCGCCACCAAGTCCGCTCCCGATTTCGGAGGCCGCTGGAAGCCGGTCAACCGCTTTGCTGCGACAACGACCGAAATTCCGCTGTACTCCAGCTACGTCTACCAGGCCTCGCCGATGGATGGCACGCTCAAAGCCATGCTCGAGCGCTGGGCCAAGGATTCCGGGCGCACGCTGGACTACCGCCTCAGCTCGGATTTCACCCTGTATGGCGCGGTCTCGAAGATCGATACGACCAACGCGCAGCAGGCCGTGATCGATCTGACATCGGCCTATTCGGCGCAGGGTATCTCGGTCTCCATCGTTGGCAACCAGATCGTTGTGCAGAGCGCTGGCTCGACGCCGACCGCGTCGGCGCAGGGCGCTGATTCCAACAGCGGCACCTGAGTCCACCTCGAAATCATCGAACGTGCCGCTCCCCGCGCCTGTCGCAGGGGTGCCACGCCCATTGATGTTTCAGCAGTACGGAAGAATCCATGTTCCGCAAGAAGGATCCCGGCAATAGCCCCAAGGTCGAGCAGTCGGTCGCCAAGGCGGTCAGCTACGAGATCACCGTGGCCGACATGGCACGCCGCAGCGAGCGGCGTGCATGGTGGGTCGCCACAGGCTCATTGCTGATGTCGCTCGCACTGGCGGGCGGCTACTACTACATGCTGCCGCTGAAGGAAAAGGTGCCGTTCCTGGTGATGGCCGATGCCTACACGGGTACGGCGACCGTCGCGCGGTTGAGTGGCACCTTCCAGGGCGAGACGATCACCACCAACGAAGCGATCAATCGCAGCAACGTCGCCCAGTACGTGCTCGCGCGCGAATCGTATGACTCGGCGGTGATGGGCCTGCGTGACTGGGAACTGGTGTTCGTGATGTCCACCGATCCGGTGGCGCAGTCCATGCGTGTCCGCTATGCCGGCAACAATCCGCAGAACCCGTTCGTGATGTACGGTCGCGAGCGCGCCATCCGGGTCAAGATCCTCAGCATCACGCCATTGGGTGCCGAGCCGAACGGCAGCTTCCGCGGCGCTTCGGTGCGCATCCAGCGCAGCCTGCTGGACAAGCGCACCGGCGTCTCTACCTACCTGGACAACCAGCTGGTGACGATGCGCTTCGAGTACAACCAGAACCTGGCGTTGTCCGAACAGGATCGCATCCTCAATCCGCTGGCCTTCCAGGTCACCGAGTACCGCGTCGACAACGACTATTCGCGTGGCGTGCCGGTGCCGGATGACGGTGCCATGCAGGCGCAGGCGCAGCAGGCCGCACAGGCGGCGCAGCAGGCACAGGGTGTCTACGATCCCAACAATCCGGCCGCAGCCACCATGATCGACCCGGCCACCGGCCAGCCGGTCGCGGTGCCAGCCAACGGCCAGGTACCGGGCCAGGCAATGCCGGGACAGCCTGTACAGGGCCAACCGATGCCGGGTCAGCCGGTGCAGGGGCAAGCAATGCCGGGGCAGGCCATGCCCGGACAGCCGGCCATGAGGCCGGCGCAGAACAATTCCACCGGAACTGCTGATGGAGCAAGCAACCGATGAGTAGTCGAAATATCAGGGGAAGCGCGCTGGCGCTGCTGTCGATGTTGTCGTTGCTGTTCCCGGCAGCGGCGATGGCGCAGGCGGTTGACCACTACGAGTACGAGAAGGACCGCATCTATCCGGTTCGCACCGGCCTGGGCCTGACCACCCAGATCGAGTTGAGCCCGAACGAGAAGATCCTCGACTACAGCACCGGCTTCAGCAGCGGCTGGGAACTGACCCGTCGCGAGAACGTGTTCTACCTCAAGCCGAAGAACGTCGACGTCGACACCAACATGATGGTGCGCACCGAGACCCATTCCTACATCTTCGAACTGAAGGTGGTGGCCACCGACTGGCGCCAGCTGGAGCAGGCCCGTCGTGCAGGCGTGCAGTACAAGATCGCCTTCGTCTATCCCAACGACACCGTGTTCGGTGTCGCCCAGGAAGCGGTCGAGGAAGAGGCCAAACCGCTGTTGAGCTCGGAACTGGCCAAGGACCGCCAGTACAACTTCAACTACTCCTATTCGACCAGCAAGGCGAAGAAGATGGGGTGGCTGATCCCGGTCAACGCCTATGACGATGGCCGTTTCACCTATCTGAAACTGCCGAACTCGCCGGAGTACAAGACCGGCATCTTCCCGGCCGTGTTTGGTCGCGAAACGGAATACGGTGAAGACTTCGTGGTCAACACCACGGTTGAAGGCAATACGCTGATCGTGCACGGGACCTACCCGTACCTGGTCATCCGCCACGGCGACTTCGTCGTCGGCCTGCGAAGGAACGTGAAGAAATGAGCCAGCAGAACACTCCCGGAAACGACCCGAACAATGGACGCGACGAGAGCCAGAGCCCGTACGGCGCACAGGGTGCCGCGGACGCGCCGTCGAATCCCTACTTCGGCACGGCCCAGGCCGAGCCGGCGCCGGATCTGGACGCGGCCGCGCCGCAGCTGCGCTCGGCCGAAGAGCAGCGGCTGAACCGGAAGGCGCTGCTGTTCCTCGGTGGCATCGTGTTGCTGTTGGTGGCCATGGGCTTCCTGCTGTTCCGCAAGGGCCAGGATGACAAGGACGCTGCACAGAAGGTGCCGGAAGTCGCGCGTGTGTCCACGCCGACGCTGCCGGACGCTGTGCAGACGGATCCGGTTCCGTCTCAGGCGATGCAGCCCGTTGACCCGATTCCGATGCTGCCGCCGCCGCCGTCCGGGCCTACTCGCGCAGAACCGGCCTTCAGCATGAGCGAGCGCGAAGCCCCGCGGGGTCCGACGCTCGCCGAGCGCCGGATGGGAGCGTCGGGGAACGGCTTCGTTGGTGCTGGTGACAGCGCGGGCGGTGATGGGCAGGGGGGCCAGGAAGACGAGCTGACCCGTACCCTTCGCCTCCAGGCCCAGATGATGGGTGGACAGCAGAATGCAGCGCCGGCCCGGGTTCGTCGCGGCCCCGATGTTGATGACGTGTCCAATGCCAGCTACATCCGCAGTCCCGATGCGCTGCTGGTGCGGGGTACCTACCTGCGTTGCGTGCTGGAAACCCGCATCATCACCGATATCGCGGGCTACACTTCGTGCCTGCTGACCGAACCGGTGTACTCGATCAACGGCCGCAATCTTCTGCTGCCGAAGGGCTCCAAGATCTATGGCGCCTATGGCGGCGGTCCCACCGGCAAGCGGGTGGAAGTGATCTGGGATCGCATCACTACGCCGAATGGTATCGACGTGGCCATGTCCAGTCCGGGCGTGGATCAGCTGGGCGGCGCCGGGCATCCGGGCCAGTACAGCGCGCACTGGGGCAGCCGTATCGCCTCGGCGCTGATGATCAGTCTGCTGGCGGATGCGTTCAAGTACGCCGCTGCAGAGCATGGCCCGGAAACCACTACCGTGGCGAATAACGGCATGACCATCCAGTCGCCCTATGAGAGCGCCACCGCACGCACCATGGAGCGCTTGGCCAATGAATCGCTGAGCCAGCGTCGTCCGCCGACCGTCACCATCAACCAGGGCACGATCGTGAACGTCTACGTTGCAAAGGACGTTGACTTCACCAACGTGCTGAACCCCCGCCGGTAACCCAACGAACGATCATGGACGCCGAAGTGTCCCCCCTCGCCCTCGTCTCCAGCGATTTCCTGCGCTATCAGTACGAAGTGCTGGGCATCGCCGAGTACATGACTTCTCCGGAAGTGACGGAAATCTGCATCAACCGTCCCGGCGAGCTGTACCTGGAAACCCGGGCGGGGTGGCAGCGGGTGGACGTGCCGAGCCTGACGTTCGAGCGGGCCCGGCAGTTCTGCACGGCAGTGGTGAACGAGAGCAACACCGGCCAGCGCATCACCGATGCCGATCCGGTGGTGTCGCTCACGTTCCCCACCGGCCAGCGTGCGCAGTTCGTGATTCCGCCGGCCTGTGACGCGGGGAAGGTGTCGATCACCATCCGTTTGCCGTCCAAGCACACCAAGTCGCTCAGCCAGTATCACGAAGATGGTTTCTTCAACCAGATCCTGGAAAGCGATGGCAGCATCAGCGAGCAGGATCGTGAGCTGCTGGAGCTGCGCCATTCGCGCGAATACGCCGAGTTCTTCCGGCGTGCGGTGATGTACCGCAAGAACATCGTGGTATCCGGTGCGACCGGCAGCGGCAAGACCACCTTCATGAAGGCGCTGGTCAACCATATCCCGGACAACGAGCGCCTGGTCACCATCGAGGATGCACGCGAGCTGTTCCTGACCCAGCCCAACGTGGTGCACCTGTTGTATTCCAAGGGCGGGCAGAGCACCAGCAATGTGACGGCCAAGAGCTGCATGGAAGCCTGCCTGCGCATGAAGCCCGAACGCATCATCCTCGCCGAGCTGCGCGGTGACGAGGCGTTCTACTTCATCCGCAACTGCGCGTCCGGCCACCCGGGGTCGATCACCAGCTGCCACGCCGGCAGTCCGGAACAGACCTGGGACCAGCTGGCGCTGATGGTGAAGGCTTCAGCCGAAGGTTCGGGCCTGGAGTTCAACGTGATCAAGCGGTTGTTGATGATGACCATCGACATCGTCGTGCATATCAAGGCGCATGCCGGCTCGCGCTACATCACCGGCATCGACTTCAATCCTGGGCGTGCCCAGGGGCAGGAGGGCTGACCAATGCTGCCAGGACTGGAAATGATGGCGTGCCCGGAAATGGCCGTCTCGATGGACGTGATGCAACACGTCATCAACGTGGAGTCGTCGCGCAACCCGTATGCCATCGGCGTGGTCGGCGGTGCACTGGTGCGTCAGCCCAAGGCGTTGGATGAAGCGCTGGCGACGGTGCGCATGCTGGAAGAGAAGGGCTACAACTTCTCGATCGGGTTGGCCCAGGTCAATCGCTACAACCTGGGCAAATACGGGCTGGATTCCTACGAGAAGGCCTTCCAGCAGTGCCCGAACCTGCAGGCCGGCTCGCGCATTCTCGCCGAGTGCTACAAGCGCTCCGGTGGTGACTGGGGCAAGTCGTTCAGCTGTTACTACTCGGGCAATTTCGAGACCGGCTTCCGTCACGGCTACGTGCAGAAGATCTACGACTCGATCCGCCGCGGCCAGCAGGTCGCCAGCAATGGTGTCGCACCGATCGACGTGGTCAGTCGCGGTGAGCGCCGTGCAGTGAAGGTCGAGCATCATCCGCAGCTCGCTTCGCCGGCGCAGGCGCGCATCGTTGCACAGTCCAATGGCCCGGTGTACGTGCCGTCGGAAGATCCCGCACGCGCCTATGTCGTGTACCCGTCCACCGGTGCGATGGCGCGGGGCAGTCTGCTGAATCTCGCCGACCAGGCGCTGTCCAAGGTGGTGCTGGGTTCAGTGGACAGGATGATGCAGCCCCAGGCGCAGCCCAACCAAGAGGCCACCTATCCCCAGCAACAGGCCGGTGGCATGCCGCAGCAGCTGCCCAAACAGCGTGCTGCGCAGGCGATGGCCATGCCGCAGCAGTTGCCGGGCGCTGCCGGTGCCACCAATGAGGGGCCCGTGATGCTGCGGCCCTGGAGCGAGCGGAACCAGCCTGTGGCGGGTGCCGACAATTCGTACAACGCGCCGGTGCAGACCGCACCGGTGCAGCAGATTCCCGCAGGGGATGCGGCCTTCGTGTTCTGACGAAGTCGTGGTGCGGCCAGTCCCCCGGCTGGCCGATTCAGTTGTGTTAGTCCATCAACAAGGAAATCAATCCATGAAGCGATCCAATCTCGACCTCGTCCAGGCCCAGCGCACGCTGAAGACCCTGCTGATGGCCACGGTTTTCGTCGGCGCCATGTTCGCCCCGCAGGTCTTCGCCAACGGTGCCGTCGACTTCGGCGGCACCGACAAGAAGGTGTGCGGCTTCTTCAACAACATCAACGGCCTGCTGAACATCGCCTCGATCGCCGTGGTCACCATCGCGGTGATCTTCGCCGGTTATCAGATCGCGTTCGCGCACAAGCGCATCGCTGACGTTGCACCGATTCTGATCGGCGGCGTGCTGATCGGCGCTGCGGGCCAGATCGCGCGCATGCTGCTGGGTGATGGTAGCGACGGCAAGTGTGGTGGTGGCACCAGCACCTCCTACCTGATCAACCATGTGATCCAGTACTACAGTGCATAAGAACGTCGTGTTCCGCGGCTGCACGCGCCCAGCGATGTTCCTGGGCGTGCCCTATCTGCCATTTTTCATGGTGGCAGGTGGCTTGCTGCTGCTCAGCATGTACACGAACTTCTGGTTCCTGCTCACCATTCCGGTGGCGGTCTTCATCATGCGGCAGATGGCCAAGCGTGACGAAATGATCTTCCGCCTGTTGGGCCTGCGCCTGATGTTCAAGCTGAAAGTCCGCAACGTGCAGGAACACGATGGCATGTGGGTGTTCAACCCCAACCATTACCGCGACAAGCCGGCCCGAATGGATTGAGGTCCGGATCCGGCCTGGCGGGCGTCCGCGCCCGTCGGGTCTGTTGAAACTTTTTGGCAGTACCTCTTTGGAAGCAGTCGTATGTTCAGCCCAGACACCTCCATCAGCGAGTTCATTCCATTGTCGTCGCACGTCGCCCCGAACGTGGTCAAGACCACGGGCGGCGACTACCTGCTGACCTGGCATCTGGAAGGGCTGCCGTTCGTCGGCCGTGAGGAGTGGGAGCTTGAGCATCGCCACAACACGTTCAACCGCCTGCTGCAGACGCTGCGCGCGCCGGATTTCGTCAACGTCGCCTTCTGGGTGCACGACATCCGTCGTCGCCGGACCCTGAAGGGCAGGAGCAACTACAAGCAGCGCTTCAACCAGGATGTGTCCGATCAGTACATGGGCATGTTGTCCTCACAGCGCATCATGCAGAACGAGCTGTACCTGACCATGATCTACCGCCCCGTGGTGGCGGGTAAGCGTTTCGTCGAGAAGTCGGCGAACGTGGACAAGCTGCGCGCCGAGCAGGAGCAGGCAGTAGAAAAGTTGATGGAGCTGGCCGGCAACGTCGAGGCCGTCATCCGCGACTATGCGCCGTACCGCCTGGGAATGTACGAGGCAAAGAACGGCGTGGTGTTCTCTGAAACGCTAGAGCTGTTCGGCTACCTGATCAATCGCATCGACGAGCCGGTGCCGGTGCTGTCGGCACCGATCAAGGACTACCTGCCAGTGAGCCGGCACATGTTTTCGGCCAAGACCGGTGACTTCGTCATCAACACCCCCAACGGTGCCAACCACTTCGGCGCCATCCTGAACATCAAGGAATATGCTGAGGGAACGTACCCGGGCATCCTCAACGGCCTGAAGTACCTGGACTACGAGTACGTCATCACCCATTCGTTCAGCCCGATGGGGCGCCAGGACGCGCTCAAGGTGCTCGACCGCACCAAGGGCATGATGATCTCCTCCGGCGACAAGGCGGTCAGCCAGATCGTCGAGCTGGACCAGGCGATGGATCAGCTCTCGTCGGGCAATTTCGTGCTCGGCGAATACCACTTCATCATGGCAGTCTACGGCGACAGCCAGGCCAAGCTGTCACAGAACGTGGCCACGACGCGCGCCGAGCTGTCCAATGCCGGTTTTGTGTCGACCAAGGAAGATCTGGCGGTTACCTCGTCTTTCTACTCGCAGCTGCCGGCCAACTGGCGCTACCGCACCCGCCTGGCCAATGTCAGCTCGCTGAACTTCCTGGGCCTGTCGCCACTGCACAACTTCGCGACCGGCAAGCAGCACAACAACCCGTGGGGCGACTGCGTCACCACGCTGCAGACCACCAACGGCCAGCCGTACTACTTCAATTTCCACGCGACCCATCCGTCAGAGAACTCGTTGGGCGAGAAGGCGATCGCCAACACCATGGTGATTGGTAAGTCCGGTACCGGTAAGACCGCACTGATCAACTTCCTGCTCAGCCAAGTGCAGAAGTATGAGCCGTCACCGACCATCTTCTTCTTCGACAAGGATCGGGGTGCGGAGATCTTCGTGCGCGCCTGCGGTGGTAACTATCTGGCCTTGGAGAACGGCGCGCCGACCGGGTTCAACCCGTTCCAGTGCGAGAACAATGAAGCCAACGTGCAGTTCCTGGCCGACTTGATCAAGGTGCTGGCCGGCAAGCGTGAGTACAGCGCCCGCGAGGAAGAGGACATCTACCGCGCAGTGGAAAGCATGCTCGATACGCCCATGCACCTGCGCAGCATGACCAACTTCCAGAAGAGCCTGCCCAACATGGGCGACGATGGGCTCTATGCGCGCATGCGCCGCTGGACCTCAGGCAACTCGCTGGGCTGGGTGTTCGACAATCCGGTCGACACCGTTGACCTGAGCAAGGCCAACATCATCGGCTTCGACTACACCGATATCATCGACAATCCCGAAGTGCGCGTGCCGGTCATCAATTACCTGCTGCACCGCCTGGAGTCGCTGATCGATGGTCGTCCGCTGATCTACGTGATGGACGAATTCTGGAAGATCCTGGACGGCGAGGGTGGCCTGAAGGAATTCGCGAAGAACAAGCAGAAGACCATCCGTAAGCAGAACGGTCTGGGCATATTCGCAACGCAGAGCCCGGAAGATGCGCTGAAGAGTGACATCTCGGCTGCACTGATCGAACAGACCGCCACGCTGATCCTGCTGCCGAACCCGAATGCCAGCAAGAGCGATTACATGGACGGCCTGAAGCTGACCGAGGCCGAGTTCAGGGTGGTTACCGCCCTGGACGAGCGCTCGCGCTGCTTCCTGGTCAAGCAGGGCCATGCGTCCAGCGTCTGCCAGCTCAACCTGCGTGGGATGGACGACATCCTGTCGGTGATCTCGGCCTCGACCGACAACATCGACATCATGCATCGGGTGTTGCAGACCGCTGCAGTCCGCAATCGGATCACCGTGGACGAGCTCACGCCGGAACAGTGGTTGGAAGATTTCTACAAGAACCGGAAGGGTTCGGGGAAGGAACCCCGTTCCGACGCTGCCTGACGGCAGCGCAAGCAGGAGACAGGCAAGTGGATGTCAATCTGAACAACAGGAGTTTTGCCATGAACAACGTCAAGCGTCGGGCCAGCGCCCGCAAGGTACTCAAGCCGGTGGCCAAGGTGCTGGGTGTTGCCTTGGCGCTGTCTGCCACCAATGCTGGGGCATTTGGTCCGGTGCAGGAAACCGGTCCAGCGCTGATGCAGCACATCTGGAACCAGTTCAATACCCTGCAGTCCAAGGTGCAGGAGAAGACCCAGTTCGTCAGAGAAAATACACAGTGGCTTCAGGACTGGAACCAGACCATCAAGGAGTATGACGAGATGCTGGTTCAGGTGCAGGGTATCGTCAACAACTTCGGCCTTCCTTCCGCTGCACAGCTGACGCCCGTTTCGCCCAAGTACCTGGTCGCTGAAACCTGTGGCACCGGCGCAGATTTGAAAGACATGCTGCCCAACATCATTTTCAATTCAAAGGGCGACTGGAAGAGCCAGCAGACGCAGATCTGCGTGAACATCCGCATGATGCAGAATCGCAAATACAACGATGCGGTTTACTTCATGCAGACGACCGGGCCTGCGTTCCTGAAGAGCATGGATGACATCGCCCAGTTGCGTTTTGGTAGCAATCGGCTCGGTGACATGAACGCAGTGGCGAACGACTCGATGCGTACTGCGAACGAAATGAACGCAACGATCAAGAACTTTGAAGCCCGGATCAAGGCATACGACGCCTACATCGATGTGATGGAGGCCAATCAGAAGGTCGTGGCCCAGTCTGCGCTCAAGGGCGATCCAACCAAGACCGTCATCAGTGACCTGGTCAAGACAGCAGCGCTGAAGACGGCGTTGTCCATCGACTGATGCGTGGAATGAAGCACCTGAGGTTCGAGTCCCTACGGGGCGCCTCAAGCGATAGCGGTATCACCAAGGGAATGTGGGTATGACGATCAGGTCGATTGCCAACTTTGATTTTTCGGGCGGATTCCAGGATTTGATGGGGCACGTGGCGCGCGTCCAGTCGGTCGGCGACTTCGTTTTCTTCAAGCTGATCCTGGATTATCTGCGGGAGCGAATCGGCAAGTTCGGCTTCGACGTCATGGACAACATGATGGCGTGGGTGGGCGGAATGGCGCTGACCCTCATGACCTTGTGGGTCCTCATTCAGGGCTATCGTATCGTCACCGGACGTAGCCGCGATTCGATGATGATCTTGGTGACCAACATGGCGCGCGCCGCACTGATCGTGGCTGTAGCGACAAGCATGGGCATGTTTGGCCGGGATCTTCATGGATTCCTGACCGAGGACGTGAAGGGTCTCATCACCCATGTCGTTACCGGGAAGGATCAGAAGCCCGAGGAGCAGATCGACAAGAGCTTGGCCTGGATGCAGGTTGCGCTGTCCAGTGTGGATGGAATCAAGATCCTGAATGACCCGGGGCTGCAGGAAGACAAGACACGAGCCATGTGGTTCATCGGCTTGGGTACGGGCGGCCCGGCGGTGACTGCTGGCTCGATGCTGTTGCTCTATGAGGTCGCGATGGCGTTGTTCATCGGTTTCGGCCCACTGTTCATCCTCTGTCTGTTGTTCGATCAGACCAAACAATTGTTCCAGCGATGGCTGTTCTACGGAATCGGGACCATGTTCTCGATGGCGGTGCTGTCGGCAATGGTGTCCATTGCATTGGATATGGTGATCCGCGTGTCTTCCTCGTTCTGGGCGACGGCGCTGGTGAACAGGTTCCTGCTTGACGGGGCTTCCAGCGACGGTATGACCAGTCAGGCGATGCAGCAGGGTGGCATGGGCCTGATTCTCACGACCCTGATCCTGACCGCTCCCCCAATGGCAGCGATGTTCTTCCAGGGCACGCTGGGTAGCTTCATGGCATATTCGCAGATAGGCGGCAGCCCGGTTGCTGCTGCGCCGGGCCCGAATGGGCAGCCGCCGGGTAGCTACTACACGCCGGCCGCTCCGGAGAAGGGGCAGTCCGGCCAAGACAGTGGTGCGCATGATCGACATGCGACCGCACGTTCAACCCTTCCGTCGTCGGAATCCTCCAGGGTTGCCGAAACCGGTCTCAGAGCTGCACATCCCGGCAATCAATAGCCCCCATGCGTACGGAGTAGAAGTGTGAAATACATGTTTCCTCTCATTCTTGTCGGCTTGCTCCTATGTTTGTTTGTGGCGGGTGAGGCGAGAGCGGAAGGGCGTTGTCCGCCAGGGCAGTACCCCATTGGTGGTCAGGGCGTAGGTGGATGCGCACCTATTCCGGGCTCCGGTACCGGTGGCGTCCAGAGCGGCCCCATTGCTACTGGGCGTTGGATCAAGACTTGGGGGGCTATTGCGGGGGCGGCAAGCACGGGCGATATGGGGGCTTCCGTTGGAAGGCGCTCCAAGCGAGAGGCTGTCTCAGAAGCGCTTGCTCGGTGCGCGACACATGGAGCGAAAGACTGCAAGATCGATACAACGTACAAGAACCAGTGCGTCGCATATGCTGACCCTGAGCCGGGCAGTAAGGGAATAGTTTCTATTTCAGTCGCCGGCTCAAGAGAGGACGCGACCAGTCGGGTTCTCTCCTACTGCGCGAAGAACGGTGGAGGGCAGTGCAAGGTGTTGTACACGGATTGTGCTGAGCCAATATTTGAATCTTTCTAAGCTATGCCAGTCGAATCATGGACGGGATCCTTGAATCGGCCTTTGCATGTTGGGAATGGCCTGCTGAAGAGCAGGCCATCTCATTTGTGGGTGAGCTGGAACGGCCGATCTAGGTGGTAATGTTGAGTGTGTGACCTTGCCCCTGAATTTCGTATCCCATAGCCGGGACCAGGAAGCGGATGCAGGTGGCGCTGTCGAGCATTGATGGCATCAAGATCCTGAATGATCCAGGGTTGCAGGCGGACAAGACGCGGGCGCTGTGGTTCATCGGCATGGGCACGGGCGGTCCGGCCGTCACCGCTGGTGCGATGTTGCTGCTCTACGAGGTCGCGCTGGCGCTGTTCATCGGCCTGGGTCCCTTGTTCATTCTGTGTCTGCTGTTCGACCAGACCAAGCAGCTGTTCCAGCGATGGCTGTTCTACGGCATCGGCACGATGTTCTCGATGGCGGTACTGGCAGCGATGGTATCGATCGCGCTGGACATGGTGATCCGTATCTCGACCGCGTTCTGGACCACCGCCCTGGTCAACAAGTTCCTGCTCGAGGGCGCCTCCAGCGACGGCATGACCAGCCAGGCGATGCAGCAGGGCGGCATGGGATTGATCCTGACGACCTTGATTCTGACTGCGCCCCCAGTGGCGGCCATGTTCTTCCAGGGCACGCTGGGTAGCTTCATGGCATATTCGCAGATAGGTGGCAGCCCGGTGGCACAGGCGCCGGGGCCAAGTGGGCAGCCACCGGGTAGCTACTATGCGCCGGCCCAGACAAAGGATCATTCCAGTGCTCCATCGGTCAGTTCCGGCCATGGCGCGACTTCTGGTTACGGTATCGGGCGCTCAGGTGAGGTCAAGAAAGATACTGGAAAGTATGGGCAGGTGGGCGCCTGAGCGTGGATTGACAGTGTCGAATGATAAAGGTGTGCGTATGAAGTGCATTGTCGTACTTTTGCTGCTCGTTATTTCTAATGTGGCGTTGGCAGAAGGACGTTGCCCCCCAGGGCAGTACCCCGTGGGAGGTCAGGGTGTAGGAGGTTGTGCGCCAATTCCCGGTGGTCAAGCTGGTGGTGAGAGCAGTGGCCCCATGCCAACCGGTAAATGGGAAACCCGATGGGGTGCTTTGGCGCAAGACACAGACCATCAAGTCGGCCAGAATTTGGCGATTGGTGTGGCAGAGGTTAAAAAAACAAAGAGAGAAGCTAGGTCCCTCGCGCTTTCTGAATGTCAGCGCATGGGGGGGCAGAAGTGTAAAGTTATTCTTGAGTATCACAATCAATGCGCCGCGCTAGCTGGCCCGGTGATTGGTTCAGTACCCCTCGTCGACGTGAAAACTGTGGCGTATCGATCACCTAATGAAGAAGATGCGAAGGTGGAATCAGTGCGCCGTTGTGAGTCCGAGGGTAAGGGTCGCAGTTGTACTGTTATCTACTCTGCCTGCAGCATGTCTGAGTTTAAGCCCTTCCGCTGATGTGAATCCTGGCGTTGGGTTGATGTTGTGAATAATGACATTTTGTTTGTTGTTTTAGAGGGTGGCCTGCTGAGAAGTGGGCCGCTTCTATTTTTCGCTTGAGACGTCTACTTTGCACTAAGGTTGGGTGTCGCTGTTCACAGGTTTAGTCTACGTGAGAGTGTCGAGCGCTCTTGGAGAGCAAGCTTCGGTCTGAAATTCATTTGCCTGCTGGCTTATAGCTGCAATGCTGATTTCATTGGCATGGGGTGAAGTTAGTACTTTATCTATTGTTTGATCAGGACAAACAGTTGTTCCAGCGATGGTTCTTCTGCGGAATCGGGACCATGTTCTCGATGGCGGTGCTGTCGGCAATGGTGTCCATTGCATTGGATATGGTGATCCGCGTGTCTTCCTCGTTCTGGGCGACGGCGCTGGTGAACAGGTTCCTGCTTGACGGGGCTTCCAGCGACGGTATGACCAGTCAGGCGATGCAGCAGGGTGGCATGGGCCTCATTCTGACGACCTTGATTCTGACTGCGCCCCCAATGGCGGCCATGTTCTTCCAGGGCACCTTGGGCAGCTTCATGGCATATTCGCAGATAGGTGGCAGCCCGGTGGCACAGGCGCCGGGACCGAGCGGACAGCCGCCGGGTAGTTACAAGCCGGCAGCTCCAACCAATTCAGAGGAATCGGTGAGTAGCCAGAGCCTTACGATCCCGAAAATCGCGCCGGGTACTAGCAACTCGGTACATACGCCGGGGTCGCTTGGTAACGCCGCAGTTCGGTGAGCTATGTCATGGCAGTTGCTGAATGGGTAGGGTACTGGATGCAAGAGGTGAAAACGATGAAGCTGCTTTCTTTGCTCCTTTTCTTTGGGGTGCTGCTGGCTCCTGTGTCCGCACTTGCCGAAGGCGGTAGTTGTCCGCCAGGGTTCTACCCGATAGGAGGGCAAGGGGCCAGAGGCTGTGCTCCGATTCCTGATGGCGACAGCGGTGGCTCGGATCAGCTGCCGCTACTTCCTCCAACGCCGACGGGGGAATGGTTAAGTACGTGGGGAGCAATCGCTGCGTCCGAAGCTACTTCTGAGGTAGGAATGGCCTCCGGAATGAATTCCGCAGAAGCCGCCGCTGCCGAGGCTGTGAGGCGCTGTGGTGGTGGAGGAGCCACGGACTGCAAGGTTACTGTCTCTTACTCAAATCAGTGCGTCGCGTGGTTGATTCCTTCTTCAGGTGGCTCGGGGGCTAAATCCGCAGTTGGTAAGGCTCCAAAGAAAAGGCAAGCGATCTCCTTGGCGGGTAAAGGTTGCGTAGATCCCAGTGGAAAGAAGTGCAGGGTCTTTTACGCAGACTGTTCTGAACCTGTTTTCCGTAAGTTCTAGCGATGCAAGTTCGTCGATTCTCTTAAGTCGATTGATTGGTTGCGTCGGAGTCGCCTGGAGCTTGAAGGTGCATCCAGGGCTTGCGTAAATGGGCCGGAAATTCAGAGAGTTGGCTTGATGTTGATGCGTTGATTTAGATTCTTGCGCATTGTCAATCGTGGCCACTCTTTCGTAGTTTCCTGCGTTCTGCGGATTGGCGGAGCACGGGTGACTGTACCGGCTGCGAATGGCTAGCTGATAGTGGATTCTTCGGGATTTGGCTCTGGATGACAGGTGAAAAGCTTTCCTTCGGATGTTGGGGGATTTCGAACGTCATCAGGGGTTCGAAGGTCATGTATAGGTTCGCGGCGAGTCTAGCGGTAGTTCTAGCCCTTCCGTCCGACCTGGCTTGGGCGGAAGGAAGGTGTCCTCCAGGCCAGTATCCGATTGGCGGGCAGGGTGCCGGCGGATGCGCGCCAATACCTGCTGGTGGATCAGGAGCGGAAAGCCCGCGTCCAACGGGGCGGTGGATCAAGACTTGGGGAGCATTTGCCGCCTCGCCTTCCGGAATCGCAGGAGCGGCAAGTGGGTGGAGGAAGAAGGTGGATGCGGGAAGCGCGGCGGTGAGATCCTGCTCTGATGCAGGCGGTCGGGATTGCCAAGTGAAGTTCACCTATAAGAATCAATGCGCGACGGCGGCTGTTTCGAATGCGGGAGCCGGAGGGACTTTCTACTCTGCTGCAGCCACAAAGGAGGAGGCGGCAGGCCTATCCTTGGCGCAATGTCGTGCTGCTTCCAAACGGACATGTGAAGTTGTCATGTCCAATTGCACCGAGCCGGAGTTTGAGAAGTTTTGAATAATTGCCCGCATTTTTCTCATGATGCGGCGATAGAATGGCCCGCCGTTGAGCGGGCTGTTTCTTTTCTGCGCCCATCAAACTAAGAAGAACTCTACTCTTGATGTTGGGAGATTCTCGGTATGATCAGGCGTTCAGCAGCGACAAATTTGGCCGCAGCAATTGACGTGGCGGGTGCTGCGCTCACATCTGAGTAGGTCCGGGCAGCAGTAGCGCGACATGGGCTTGATCCTAGCGAACACTATCTGACTGTCGCCAATGGCGGCCATGTTCGTCTAGGGCGCCTCGGGCAGCTTCATGGCATATTTGCAGATGGGTGGCAGTGCAGTCGAATACGGGCAGGAGGCGCGATGTCTTGGAGGCTTACGCTTCTACGTAGTTGGCGGGTGATCCTGGGCCTTTTGTTCGCCGCAGTCTTCCAGTCGGCAGCGTTCGCGGAGGGCGGGTGTCCTCCGGGGCAGTATCCTATTGGCGGGCAAGGTGTCCAAGGATGCGCTCCGATCCCTGGGGCGGGTGACGGCTCGCTCAAGACGCCGCAGCCCGGAGGGAAGTGGATCAAAACGTGGGGCGCGATCTCTGTTTCTCCTGAGGGCGCGTCCGGAGTGTCTACCGGGAAGCGTAGTAAGTCTGAGGCAGAGGCAGAGGCTGTGATGCAATGCCGGCACTCAGGTGGTCGTGCCTGTCGAACTTCTTTTTCCTACGAGAATCAGTGCATTGCTGCGGTGGTCCCCAGTTCGGGTTCCGGCGGCACCAGCTTTGGTGGAAAGGCGACTGTTGATGAAGCAATTCAATTGGCAACTCGTCTTTGTATAAGGGATGGGGGTCAGGGATGCCACGTCGTGTACACCGCGTGCTCAGCTCCTGAGTATGTGCGGAAGTGAAGCGAGGATAGCGCCGCGCGAGCGCCCCGGTTGTTTCGTGGGGCCGGCCGTAGTGTTTTCAATTTTTTGGAAATTCTCATTGCGAATGACGGATCCCGAGCGCCGCAATGGTGCTTGTATTCGGGTGGGTTCGTTCACCTGATCCGTGTTCGCTGCACCCGTTCTGCTTGCGTCTGCACGAGCGTTAAGTGCCTGATCAGCGCTGCCGTCATCTCCAAGTAGGCATCCATTCACGTTAACCGCACTCTTTCTGTGATCAAGTGCGCTTTTCATCCCAAGCCCCCTTCGACGAGACCCGCCTCCTCGAAGTAAGCTGCGTGCGCGTCAAAATCCCGACGCGCCGGTGCCATCGAACGCAGGAGCTTTTCCGTCCATGAGGACTGTGTCCCCCCGCGGTGCGGGTGACGCTTGCCACCATCGCGGTTGCCGTGGGCTCGGGGCTATCATCCGCCATGGCGGCCGCCGGGCACGTGCGGGGCATCGCCCCGTTTCCGGCCTCCGCTCGGGAACTGGCAAGACGGGATTGAAGGAGTTGCAGGGGATGGAGAAGGGGAGTGGCACGCACATGGACAATGCCCTGGCGTTCGTTCCGTCCGGCGCGAACCTGCTGGAAGCCGTACGCGGCGATCTGACC
This sequence comes from Stenotrophomonas sp. CASM101, assembly GCF_049384845.1. Lineage (NCBI taxonomy): Bacteria > Pseudomonadati > Pseudomonadota > Gammaproteobacteria > Lysobacterales > Lysobacteraceae > Stenotrophomonas > Stenotrophomonas sp. CASM101. The sequence continues at coordinate 177,941 of NZ_JBMRFR010000004.1, forward strand.
GGCAATGGTTTCCAGGACCAGCTCCTGGTGATCGACCAACCTCCTCCGGAGGGCTTGTTGCCCGGCGAGCACGGACCGAACCGGGTCCTGCTGTTGCTGCTGGGCGATGCCACGGGCCGCTGGCAGCTGGCGGCACGCAACGACAAGCTGGTGCCGTGCTCAACGCGCGGTGGCATGGCCGGTGACCCCTTCGCCTACGTGACGATTGAAGACGGCGCGTTCAGCGTGATCACCAACGGCGGCAGCCGCGAACGCTGGAGCAGCGTCTACACCTTCCGGTATGCACCTGCCGAGCAGACGTGCTGGGTGCATGGCGTGCAGCGCAAGGTGGTGGACACCGAAACCGAAGCGACCCACACGCGCGATTTCTCCGCGGCCGAGCTTGGCCGGGTGCGGTTCGAGGATTTCGATCCGTCCGTCGTCGCCGACGTGAGCTTGCCCTGAGTGCCATGCCTGTGAGGAGGCGGGAGTATCCAACGATGATCGAGCAGGAGTTTCACCGTGTCGCAGGATAGGGAGTCGTTGCTGTTGCGGCAGGCCACGGAGGCCGGCATGACTTCGTCCCGGGAACTGGCCAACTTCATGGCGCAGGCCGGGCATGAATCCCGGGGCTTGAGCCGTCTCAACGAGAGTTTCAACTTCACCCGGGGCATCTCGCAGATCCCGGTGGAAGCGGCGTGGCGCAATGGCAACGCTGCGCTGGAGAGCGCCCGCCAGGAAGCGCTGCGTGGCCGCCCGGAAAACCTGGCTGAGCTGATGTACGGCGGGCGCATGGGCAACGACGCGCCTGGCGACGCGCTGAAGTATCACGGCCGCGGCTATCTGCCGCTGGTCGGCAAGGAGAACTATGAGCGTGCCGGCAAGGCGCTGGAACTGGACCTGGTGAATCACCCGGAACTGGCCGCGCAGCCCGAGCACGCAGGTCGCATTGCCGTGTGGCAGTGGCAGACGCGGGTGCCGGAGGCGGCGCGCGAGGATGTGCGCGAAGCCACGCGTGCCCTGAATGGTGCGCTCAACGGCATCGAAGCCCGCCAGCAGCGTTTTGACGTGTGGCAGCAGAAGCTGACCCCCGATGTGATGGCGCGCCTGGAGCGCGGCGAAGTGGGGGCGCCTGCCCACCAGGCAACGGGACGCGACATGTCGCAACCGGGCGAGCCGGGATACACGCTGTTCTCGGGAGCGCGCCAGCACCTGCAGCAGATGGGGCCGCAAAGCGGTCTGCGCAGCGTGCAGGAACTGGACAATGCTGCCGGCGCACTGGCGCTGAGCGCGCAGAAGGCGGGGATGTCGCGTATCGATCATCTACTGGCTGGCAACGACGGCCGCACGTTGTTTGCCGTGCAGGGCGCGCTGGGTGACCCGGCCATGCTGCGCGCATCGGTTGATCGCGAACAAGCGGCGCAGCAGCCGCTGGCGCAGAGCAGCCAGGAGTTGGCTGCCAATGTCGCCCAGCAGGACCCGGCGGCCGCGCTCGCCCGCGAGCAGGAGCAGCGTTCTCGATCCCTGTAGCACTTGATGCCGGCGGGCAGGGTGCCTGCAGGCGCTTTACGTACGACGCGTGGCGCCCTGTGGCGCCGACATGGAAACCCCTCGTAAGGACACCACATGCGAATCGTTACCTCGAATGCCCGGTACGCTGCTGCCCGCTGCAATGCATCCGCGCGCCGCCTGCCGCCACTCTGGCTGCTGTCACTTGGACTCGCCGCAGCGTCGGCACAGGCTCAGGAGGCAGCGGCGCCCGTCGTGGAGACGCACCCCGCTGCAGAGGCAACTGTTGACGCGCCTGCAGGGGCGGCGCCCGTTACAGCGCCCGCGGCGGCCGACGCCGTTGTCGTGGCGCCGGCTCCCGAAGTACCGGCTGCCGTGATATCCCCTGCGACACCCGTGGTGGACACGCAGCCGGCGCCGGCTGCGGACCCGGCGCCTGCGCCCGTTGCGCCCGCAGCGGCGGCACCTGTGGCTGCACCGCCCGCCTCCGTCGAGCCAACCGTTCCCGCGGTAGCCCCCGCTCCGCCCGCATTGGCCATCGTGCCGTTGCCGCCAGAGCAGGCGACCGAGCGGGCGCTCGGTGCCCGCTGCCCGGTGGATCTGGCCGGGCGGCTGGCGACCCAGGGCGACCTGCTGATTGGCGCCTGCCAGGGCACCATGCCGGCGCATCTGGCCGCGTTGCTGGTCGCGCTGCCCGTGCAGGACATCCACCTGCCGCGCAGCTGGCGCGAGCGCGAGGTGCGGCAGAAGGCCTGGTTCAAGGCTGTGCCGGGCTATGGCCAACGCCCGGACTTCATCGTTCGGATGGGCGACATCTGGGTGCGTTCGCTGGAAGGGCGCGACGCCGACAGCACGTTCTATCTGGTGTCAGCACCGTTCACCTGCAGCGACCAGGTCGCCAACCGCGATGAGTACGGCGCGGAGCCGGTCCGCGTGCCAGCGGGTGAATGCCGCGAGGCTCATGTGGCCCAGCGTGTGTACCAAGTCCGCGGGGACGCGGCGCCGAGGGATGTGACCGCCGATGCGTTGCCGGCCACGCCGCCGGTGACGGACGCCGACCGTGCGCGACAGCTGTCGCGTGAGGGCCGGCTCAATCTGGACCACAGCAAGTTGCAGTACGGCCCGGCGATGCGCTGGTTCGTGCAATACCCGGAAACGGCGCAGAAGGGCGGTCCGCGCGCCTACAGCGACTGGAACCGCGAGCACATCGCGTTCGTGGTCTGGACCGGCGATCGCTTCGAGCTGCGCGAGAAGGTCGCACGCGCGCAGTGGCCCTGTGATCCGGTGGCACCCGGCGATCGTGCCTGCGGTGCATTCCCGGATTCCGGCCCGGATCCGTTCGTGACTGCCGGAGGAGCCGTGCCAATGGCGGCCTCCAGTCCCTGAGCCGGAGTGCCGAAGGGTGCGGGAGCCGGGGTGAGTGGCTCCCGCGCCGCCATCAGGCCTGCATGCTGCGGGTCTGATGCTGCTGCTGTTCCAGCTGTTGGTCGCGCTCCAGCGCAAGCCGCTGGCCTGCGGCCTGCTGGTCGATGCGCTGGCTGCTCTGTTCCAGTGGGGTGTTCATCGCCACTGCCGTATCCACCGACACGCGAAGGTGGGCGGGATCGCCGCCCTGGCCCTGCACGGCGAAGCTGCGCGAGGCATCGGCATTCATGACCACTTCGTCGATGCGCTTGCCGCCCGCCGCGTGCATTTCGGCGGCCAGGCTGCCGGCCAGTTGCGTGCTCATTACGTCTGGTACGCGGCCGACGCGGACGTCCTGCGCGTGCACGCCACGGATCGCGTCGTTGAACAGTGGGTTGCCCACGTGGTTGGCATCGTCCATGCGCAACATGCTGGTGTGATGGCCGTTCTTCTCCGCTTCGCGGCGTGCCGGCTCACCGGGCTGCAGCGGGCCGCGGATGTGGTCGTACAGATCGACGGCGCCGCCTGGAATGCCCCGCGCCGCGCGGGTGACACCACGGCGCAGTGATTCAACGTCGTCGCGGTACTCCTCGATCATCCTGGCGTTGTCTTTTGCCAGCTTCTGCGTTTCCGGGTGTTTCAGCACCGAGCCGTCGCCGAGGAAGTTGCCCAGCTTGTGCGCGCCGAACGAGCTGCCTGCTGCGACGAGCGGGCTGTCCGGGATAAGGGCGCGCAACGAGTGATTGCTGAAGCCGTTTGCGGCGAGTGTCTTGATCTCATCCGGCTTGGCGTAGATGCGCACTTGGCCGAAGTGCGGCGAGGCAGAGCTGACCGGATCGGAGGCCATGACATGGTTGATCATGGTGTTGCCGCCTTCCGGGATGCGGTAGCTGAGGCTGACCGCGCCATAGGCGTTGAAGGTCTCGCCCTTGACGTTGAAATGGTGCGAGGTGATCTGGGCCAGCGCGCCACCGAGAGAGTGGCCGGTGACGGTGACTTCAGGTGCACGGCCTCCAAATGCAGCTTCCTGCTTTGCGTAGTCCAGCGCGCTCTTGGTCAAAGCGATGGCATCGGGGGCCTGCACATTGGTGCGGGCGACGACCATGCCGCCGTCGGTCAGGATGGCATCACGAGCTATCTGCTCGGTCCCGCGATGAGCGACCACGATCTCATTGGTGTCGGCTCGCTGATAAACCGTGCCTTGGTAACCATTGAGCCGATTATTGACGTGATCGAGAATCTTGTATTCATGCCCATTGATCGTGACGAGCTCTTCTTCCCCCGGACGCCTCCGACCGACAGCGCGATCCTTGTAGGCATCGTCGGAAAGCGCCGCATAATCCTGCGTGCTGATGGTCATTGGGTGACCTCGCTGGCGCTGAGACTCATCGTGAACAACTTGCCCTGAAGTTCAGCAACGTAGTCAGCCGGATCCGCCTTGCCGGTGGCTGGGTAGTTGGCAGCAAGCGGTGCGCGCGGATAGGCCGCGTCCGGATAGTAAAGCGTGTGGGTCTTACCGTCGGTCAGTGGATCGGCCTTGACGAAGGTCAGGAAGCGGGTCTCTTCTTCAGCGCCCGTTGCCTTCAACATCGCCCCAGCGCCAGTGAACTCCCAATGGCACACGCCGCGGCCGTAGTAGTCTTCATCCAGCATGCGATCCACATACAGCGTGCCGCGGTACTCACCATCAGCGACCTTGCGCAGTTCCACCGGTTCCTGGCTGGTAATCCGTGCAGCCGTGCCGGTGGCCGGCTCGATATAGCCACACTGGTCTTCGTTGGTGACGTCGTACTGCGCGACACCTTCGACCACCGCGAAATCGCCCGGGGCGTCCTTCAGGCGCAGCACCAGTTCATAGGCCTTGCGCGGGCTAGGGTTGAGCTTGGCGAGGCCGCGCCCACCCTGGGCGACATCGGCTTCAGCAGCGGCACGTTCCTGGTTCATGGCGGTCTCCGGATGGCAGGCGGTCAACAGAAGCAGAGCAAGGCACGGAATCATCTTGTGGCGCAATGTCGGCCTCCTGGTGTGTAAGGGTGAATGTGGCACTGGCGGCTCATGGCACGAGCTTCTGCACAGTGGTGGTGGTTGAGAACAGCGCATTGCGCAGATCGGCGCGGTAGCTGGAAGGATCTTCCTTGCCGCTAGCTCCGTATCCGGTAATCTCTTCGATCCGCGGGTAGTCGGCGCGTGGGTAGTACCGCGTCAATTGGCTCCCCGTGTCCATGCGCTTCTTGTCGATGAACGTCAGGAATCGCGTATCCGCCTTGCTGGTCGTGGCGCGTAACATCGCACCGACACCCGTCAGCGTCCAATGGCAGACGCCACGCCCGTAGTAGTCCTCATCCAGCATGCGGTCCAGATAAAACGTACCGCGGTACTCGTTCTCGCCGACCTTGTGCAGGGTGACGGGCTCTTGGCTGGTCATGCGGCTCGCAGTGCCTGTGGCAGGCAGTATCCGCCCGCAGTCTTCGTAGTTGCTGACGTCGTACTGGCCCACGCCCTCAACAACCGCGAACGGGCCCGGTGCATCCTTCACTGTCAGCACCAGTTCGTAGGCCTGCTTCGGCGCCGGGTTGAGCCTGGCCAGGCCGCGTCCACCCGCGGCGACGTCACGCTCGGCATCGGCGTAGGGCGAACATGCCGCCAGCGGGACGAGGGCGAGCAATGCCAGCAGCGGCCGTCCCCTTGGTTCGGGGCGAACTACACCCATGGCGCGATCCTGCATCGTGCGTCCGTGTCCATCTATCCTTCCTGGGTGGCAGGTATCTCGATTATGGAACGTGCCGGGAGCGCTGTGCCACCCTTGGAGACGGATTTTTGACGCGCTGGGGAGGCATTGCCCGGGCGGATCGCTTGCCGCACAAGGCTCGCGATCGTCACGGTGGCATTGCTGCCGGGGGCATCTCTGCGGCTGAATCCGTGACTGAAATCAATCATTCACATGTCCATCACTTTATAGAAGGCGCTTTCCTTGAACTGCATGATCCGCCCTGAAAACCGCGAAGACCGTGCTGTCATCCACGCACTCACCGAGGCAGCCTTCCGCGAAGCCCCGCACAGCAGCCATACCGAGCAGTTCATTGTGGATGCACTGCGTTCGCGTGGAGAGCTGAGTCTGTCGCTGGTCGCCGAGAAGGACGGGCAGGTCGTCGGGCATGTTGCCTTGTCGCCGGTGACGATCAGCGATGGCAGTACGGGCTGGTTTGGCCTGGGACCAATCTCGGTGCTGCCCGGATGGCAGGGGCAGGGTGTCGGCGCGGCGCTGATGCACGCGGCGCTTGGTGCATTGCGTGAGCAGGGGGCGCAGGGCTGCGTATTGCTGGGAGAACCCGCGTATTACGGTCGATTCGGATTCCGCGCCGAGCCGGGCCTGGTGCTGCCGGGTGTGCCGCCAGAGTACTTCCAGGCACTGTGCCTGCGGCCACCGATGGCGCAGGGAGAGGTGCAGTACTCACCGGCATTCGAAGCCACGGCCTGATGATCGGGGGCGGGCCTCGAACATCCGTCAGCCGTTGTGCCGGAGATGGATCAGGGGATACGGACGGCCCTGCGAATCGAGCGGTGAGCGGCCGGTTTCGACGAAGCCCATGCGCAGGTAGAAGCCAACGGCCTGTGCGTTCTGCTCATTGACGTCGGTAGTCAGCTGCGGATGCCGGGCCAGCGCGTGCTGCAGCAGTTGCCGGCCGATACCAGTGCCGCGCACGTCCGGATCGATGAACAGCGCTTCCATGTGCGTGCCGTCGATCAGCATGAAGCCCAGTGGCCGATCCTGTGCATCGACCGCAACGGTCATCGGCGCCTGCGGCAGGAAGCTGGCGACTTCGGCATCGATGGCCTGGCGGTCTTCGGCGCTGAGAAAGTCATGGGTGGCGTCGACGGCGCGGCGCCAGACATCGATGAGCGCGACGCCGTCGTCGGCGCGCGAGGGACGGAGGGTGGTCATGGGTTCACCAAGGTGCTTGCAAAGAGCGCGTAGTATGGCGCGTCCCGACCCAGCGCGCAGGCGTGGATTCATCCGGCGTTGCGATGGCGGATGAAGGGGCTGTAGGCAGTGGCCTCCGCGCGCAGCACCACGCCATCCTCGAAATCGCCGCTGTCGTTGAAGGGCACGGTGGGCCACCGCGGCCATTGCGCCAGGCGTTCGCGGTAGTAGTGGGTTGCTGCAGCCAATGCCTCGTCGTGTGCCTGCACGTGCTCCGCTGCCAGCCCGGAACGCACGCCATGCACCAGATGCGGCTCCAGCACGTCGAAGCCGACGTAGCGCAGGCTGTACATCAAGGGCCACAGCAACAACCGGGTATCTCCCTCGCGGCCGTCGACGGCGCAGGCCCGTGCCGATGAGCCGGTGGTGACGCTCAGCAACGCACGCTTGCCGCGCATCGCGCCGTGCTCGTGGCGCAGGCGGCTGTTGTACATCGGCCCGTAAACCAGCACGCGATCCAGCCAGCCCTTGAGGATTGCCGGCGGCGCGAACCACCACAGCGGGAACTGCAGGATGACCAGATCCGCGGCCCGCAGCAGCTGCAGATGGCGCTGCACATCGGCGGGCAGCCGACCCTGTTCGGCGCCGTGGCGTTGTTCGCGCTGGGCATCGAAACGGCCGGGCTGCAGGCGACTTGAATGATGGTGGGCCGCTTCGAGCGGATCGAAGCCCTCTGCATACAGGTCGACCACGTCCACCTGCAGCGCGTCATGCCGCAGCTGTTCGGCGGCCTGTGCGGCCAGGTGGGCGTTGAACGAGCGGGATTCGGGATGGGCAAGCAGGATGAGGGCGCGCATGGGGCGAGGTGTTGGTGGAGTGTGCGACCATCCTCGCGATGCCGGAGTGCCCCGGCAATTACGCACCTTGAGGTAACCATGGCCTATCCGGGCGATGTCTATGCCGCCGATTGCTCGGCACGCGATGCGCTGGCGCTGATCTCCGGCAAGTGGGTGATGCTGCTGTTGCCGGCGCTGGCGCAGGGCCCGCAACGCAATGGCGCGCTGCTGAGGAAGATCGAAGGCATCTCGCAGAAGGTGTTGACCCAGACCCTGCGGCAGCTGGAGCGCAATGGCCTGGTCGAGAGGTGTGATCTGGGGAGCAAGCCGCTGCATGTCGAGTACCGGTTGACCGAGGTTGCACGCAGCCTGGTAGACACCTTGACCGCGTTGGACCGTTGGGCCGAGCACAATTTCCCGGCGCTGGACGCTGCCCGCGAGCGCTTCGACGCGCGTTAGCGCCGCCTGCACGGCCGCGCGCGTACAATGCGGCCCCGGCGGCCATCCTGGCCCTGCAGACACGCGAGAACCGCCATGACCGACCCCCTGGGTGTACCGGTGCACGACGCCGATGAACACTGGATGCGCCATGCGCTGGCGCTGGCCGAGCGTGCGCAGCGCGAGTACGACGAGATCCCCGTTGGTGCGGTACTGGTGGGCGCCGATGGCCAGCTGCTGGGCGAGGGCTGGAACCTCAACATCGCCTCGCACGATCCCAGTGCGCATGCCGAGATCGTGGCCATGCGGGCCGGTGGCACGCGGCTGGCCAATCATCGGCTGCTCGGCAGCACCCTGTACGTGACCCTGGAACCGTGCGCGATGTGCGCGATGGCCATCGTGCATGCACGCGTCGCCCGCCTGGTCTACGGCGCCAGCGACCCCAAGACCGGCGCCTGCGGCAGCGTGTTCGACCTGCTCGGCGATGCCCGCCACAACCACCGGGTGGAGATCCATGGTGGGGTGCTGGCCAAGGAGGCCAGCATGCGCCTGACCAATTATTTCCGCGCCAAGCGTGGCAAGCCGCCGTTGCTGCTGGAAGACCACGCCGGCGAGGGCTGAGGGGCGAAAGGGTATGATGGGCGCCTCTTTCCCTTACCGGTAGGCCGCGCGCCTGCCCAGCAACGAGGCGACACATGGCGGACAACGGCGCGGCCAACGAGCGACTGATCTGGATCGACCTGGAAATGACCGGGTTGGATACCGACAACGATTCGATCATCGAGATCGCCACGGTGGTGACCGATGCCCAGCTCAATGTGCTGGCCGAGGGCCCGGAGTTCGCCATCCATCACCCGCTGGAAACGCTGGAAGCGATGGACGAGTGGAACCGCAACCAGCACCGCCGTTCGGGCCTGTGGCAGCGCGTGGTGGACAGCACCACCACGCTGGCCCAGGCCGAGGCGCAGACCGTGAACTTCCTGGCGCAGTGGATCCCGGCTGGCCTGTCGCCGATGTGCGGGAACTCGATCTGCCAGGACCGTCGCTTCCTGCACCGCCAGATGCCGCGCCTGGAGAAGTACTTCCACTACCGCAACCTGGACGTGTCCACGGTGAAGGAGCTGGCCAAGCGCTGGGCGCCGACCGTGGCCGCCGGCGTGGGCAAGAACAGCAACCACACCGCGCTGAGCGACGTGCACGACTCGATCGCCGAGCTGCGCCATTACCGCCAGTTCATGGGCGCGCTGTCGGGCTTGCCCACGGCCTGAACAACAACGCCGGGCATGGCCCGGCGCTACCGGATGACACGCGAACTGGTAGTGCCGGCCGCTGGCCGGCAATTCAGAAACGGGGGACAGAACCGCTCCCCCTGTTTCCACCGTCAAGGAGACCAGTTGGGTCCCGGGTCGGGACCACGGCCATACAGGTTGACTGGCCGGCCGCAAGTGAAATGAACCGGTCGGCAGCCGTTGGGGCAGGCCTGGCGTGCGACCTCGGTGCCGAGTGCCAATTCGTTGTCGCTGCGGAAGACCACTTCAAACTGGCCAGTGTCGTAGTGCTGCAATGCGTAGGCACATCTTTCAGTGAACGAGGCAATGATCTCGCACTGTGTTCCGCTGCGCTTGTTACAGGTCTTCAATGCCTCTTTCTCGGCAGCCTTCTGTTTGTGTTGGCGAACGCTCCATGCGAGGAGTGTGCCGTTCGGCGAGCGGGCAAATGCAACCCATTCGGAGCCCATCTTTACTCGGGTGGTTGGGATGGACGGAGCAAGTCCGGCATCGCCACCACCGCCTCCGGGAATCGGCGCACAACCCAACACGCCTTGCCCGCCAATAGGGTAGGAACCCGGTGGGCATCGACCTTCGGCCTTGACGATGTGAGGCAGGCCGAGAGCAGCGAGGGAAAGGGTGCAGAGCAGCAGTAGTCGGGCGAGCATGGGGCGTCCTTGCCTGGGTTGTTCCATGGCCCCATGAAAGCGGGGCTGCTGGCGGGATCATAGACCGGTGGCGAGGGTGCTACCACCCTCCGTTCAACTCCCTGGCGCTAAGATCGGCGCCATGAACGAGCCCATCCTGCTTCCCCGCGACATCGCCCACGACGCCCGCGACTGGTCCGACCTGCAGCGCGCGGTGGCCCTGCTGGAAGCGCCGACCCTGACCGCGCGCATGGCCAATCTGGTCGGCACGCCGCTGGAGTTCGCGGTGAAGGCGCTGCCCAGCTCGGTCTCCAACCGCATCCACGGTGCGGTGCAGGCAGCGCTGAGCAAATCGGCACAGGCCGCGCTGTGGAGCATGGACAATACCCCCGGCAAGGTGGCGTCCACCCGCTGGCACAAGCTGGCGGCGGCCACCTCGGGCGCGGTCGGCGGTGCCTTTGGTTTCGCGGCCTTGTTCATCGAACTGCCGGTGTCGACCACCATCATGATGCGCGCCGTGGCCGACGTGGCCCGCAGCGAGGGCTTCGACCTGTCCGACTTCAGCACCCGCCAGGCGTGCCTGGAGGTGTTCGCGCTCGGTGGCAACTCGCCGCGCGACGACGCCAGCGAGACCGGCTACTACCTGGCCCGCGGCTTCACCACGGATGTGATGCGCCACCTGTCGGCCGAGCTGGCCGGGCGGGTGGTGACCGGCCGCGACCTGACCCTGGGCGTGGCGCCGAAGGAAGCCGGCAAGCTGCTGGCGAAGCTGGTGGAGAAGGTGGCGGCGCGCTTCGGCGTGGTGGTCACCGAGAAGTTCGCCGCACAGGCGGTGCCGATCGTCGGTGCTGCCGCCGGTGCAACGCTGAATACCATGTTCACCGACTACTACCAGGACATGGCGCGTGGTCACTTCATCGTGCGCCGGCTGGAGTTGAAGTACGGGGAAGATGTGGTGCGCACCTGCTATGACCGCGTGGCACACGGTGCGGTAAAGATCGAGCCAAGGGTGGAGTAGATCCACGCCATGCGTGGATGAGCCCTCGTACCGGGTGATCCTTGCCGTGGGGGAACAACTGTTTTGCCAGCGCGTGCCTGTTGCGGGGCGGGCGCCATCCCCATTCTTTGCGGCACTCCTCCCGCAAGAGATCGCCGCCATGTTGTTCACTCCTCATCATCTGGGCGCACTGACGCTGCCCAACCGCATCGTGATGCCGCCGATGACCCGCTCGCGCTCGTCGGCCGGCAACGTGCCCACTGCCGAAATGGCCACGTATTACGCGCAGCGCGCCAGCGCCGGCCTGATCGTCAGCGAAGGCACCCAGATCAGCCCTCAAGGCCAGGGCTATGCCTGGACCCCGGGCATCCATAGCCCGGATCAGGTGAAGGGCTGGCGCCGGGTGACCGATGCCGTGCACGCTGCCGGCGGTCGCATCTACGCCCAGCTGTGGCATGTCGGCCGGGTCTCGCACGTGGCGCTGCAGCCGGGCGGCGCCGCCCCGGTGTCGTCGTCGGCGTTGTTGGCGGAAGGCGTGAAGGTGTTCGTCGACCCGAGCGGGGCAGGTCCCGAAGCCGGGGTGGGCGAAATGATCCAGCATTCGATGCCGCGCGCGCTGCGCGAAGACGAGATTCCGGGCATCGTCGCCGACTACGCCCAGGCCGCGCGCAACGCGCTGGATGCAGGTTTCGATGGCGTGGAGTTGCACGGTGCCAATGGCTACCTGATCAACCAGTTCATCGACTCGCAGGCCAACCAGCGCACCGATGGCTATGGCGGTTCGCTGCAGAACCGGCTGCGCTTCCTGCGCGAGGTCGTGCAGGCGGTGGTTGCGGTGGTCGGTGGTGATCGCATCGGCGTGCGCCTGGCGCCGCTGACCACGTTGCAGGGTGCGGTGGACGATACGCCGCAGGCGACCTATCTGGCGGCCGCGCATCTGCTGGGTGAACTGGGCGTGGGTTACCTTCACATTGCCGAAGCGGATTGGGAGGATGCACCGTTGATGCCGGCGGCGTTCAAGCAGGCGCTGCGCATGGTCTACCCGGGTACGCTGATCTACGCCGGCAAGTACACCGCCGAGCGTGCCGAGCAGGCACTGGCCGAAGGCTGGGCTGACCTGATTGGCTTCGGCCGGCCGTTCATCGCCAACCCGGATCTGCCTGAGCGCCTGCGACTGGGGGCGGAACTGAATCCGCCGGATCGTGCGACCTTCTTCGGTGGTGGAGCGGTCGGCTTCACCGATTACCCGACGCTGGAAGAGAGCGTCGCGGCCTGATCCTGAAGGCTGCCGGCCAGCGGCCGGCACTACCGGGAGGCGAGGGATAGTGCCGGCCGCTGGCCGGCATTCCAGTCAGGCGGCGAGGGGGTAGTGCCGGCCGCTGGCCGGCATTTCAGTCAGGCGGCGGGGGTAGTGCCGGCCGCTGGCCGGCATTTCAGTCAGGCGGCGGGTAGTGCCGGCCGCTGGCCGGCAGCCCGGGGATGGATCAGGGCTTGTCGCGCACCAGCGCGTCGGCCTCCACCACGCTGCCATCCTTTCCATGCAGGTACAGGTGCATGTCCTGCTGCGGATACGGAATGTTGATGCCGGCCTTGTCATAGCCCAGCTTCAGCTGCTCCAGCAGCGTGACCTTGGTGCCGAACCAGTCGGCCGACTTCACGTAGCAGCGGATGCCGAGGTTGATCGCATGCGCCCCCAGCTCGTACACCACCACGTCCGGGGCCGGCGTCTGCAGCACGCGCGGGTCGGCCTTCATCAGCGCCAGCGCGGTGTCGCGTGCCAGCTGGATGTTGTCCTCGTAGCCGATGCCGATCACCAGTTCGACGCGGCGGGTCGGTTCGGCGGTGAGGTTGATGATCGGTGCGGCGGTGATCAGCGTGTTCGGAATGGTGGTGTGCTGGTTGTCGGCACCGGTGATGACGGTCTGGAAGATGCGCACTTCGCGCACCGTGCCGGTCTGCCCGGCCACGGTCACCACATCGCCCACGCGGAACGGTCGCAGCGTCACCAGCATCACGCCCGAGGCGATGTTGGACAGCGAATCCTTCAATGCAAGACCGACCGCCAGGCCAGCGGTGCCGAGCACGGCGAGCAGCGGAGTGATCTGCACGCCCAGCGTGCCGATGGCGAGCACCACCACGATCACCAGCGACGCTGCGTAGACCACATTGCGCAGGAAGCTGCCCAGCATCGGGTCCACGCCCATGCGCGCGGTGGCGCGCGGCATGGCATTGGACAGGCGACGTGCCACCCACAGGCCCACCAGCAGCACTACGATGGCGGCCAGCAACGGCACACCGTAGGTTTCCAGCAGGCGCTCCCAGTCGAGCGAGTGGAACCAGGGCGTTGCGGCGGGGGCGGGAGGTGCGGCGGCGATCATGCGGAAGTCCTTTGCTGCGTAGCGATGTCTGCGTGGGGCAGGGCGTGCGTGGACGCCAGAAACAGCAAGCCCCGCAAAGGCGGGGCTTGCGTGCAGCAGCAGTATGCGCGGACGCCGATGAAAGCGACGTCAGCCCATCACGGCATCAGCCGTTGGCCTTCAGCTTGGCCAGGCGCAGCCAGGTATCAACCACGGTGTCCGGGTTCAGCGACACCGACTCGATGCCTTCCTGCATCAGCCATTCGGCCAGATCCGGGTGATCGGACGGGCCCTGGCCGCAGATGCCGACGTACTTGCCCTTGGCGCGTGCAGCCTTGATCGCCATCGACAGCAGCTTCTTCACTGCCGGGTTCCGTTCGTCGAACAGGTGCGCGACGATCGACGAGTCGCGGTCCAGGCCCAGGCTCAGCTGGGTCAGGTCGTTGGAGCCGATCGAGAAGCCGTCGAAGATCTCCAGGAACTCATCGGCTAGCAGTGCGTTGGACGGCACTTCGCACATCATGATGATCTTCAGGCCGTTTTCGCCCTGCTTCAGGCCGTTCTGTTCCAGCACCTCGACGACCTTGCGGCCTTCTTCCAGGGTGCGCACGAACGGAATCATGACCCACAGGTTGTCCAGGCCCATTTCGTTGCGCACGCGCAGCACGGCCCTGCACTCCAGCGCGAAGGCGGCCGAGAAGCTCGGGTCGACGTAACGGCTGGCGCCGCGGAAGCCGATCATCGGGTTCTCTTCGTGCGGCTCGTAGTTGCTGCCGCCGATCAGGTTGGCGTACTCGTTGGACTTGAAGTCCGACAGGCGCACGATCACCGGGTTCGGTGCAACCGAGGCGGTGAGGGTGGCGATGCCTTCGGCCAGGCGGTCCACGTAGAAGCTGACCGGATCACCGTAGCCGGCGATCTTCTCGTCGATCTTCTTCTTGGTCGCGGCGTCCTGGCGGTCGTATTCCAGCAGCGCGTTCGGATGGATGCCGATGTGGCTGGCGATGATCATTTCCAGGCGGGCCAGGCCGATGCCGGCGTTCGGCAGCTGGCCGAAGTCGAAGGCACGTTCCGGGTTGGCCACGTTCATCATGATCTTCAGCGGGGCCGGCGGCATGTTGCCCAGATCGGTCGTGGTGCGTTCGAAGCCGAGCTTGCCTTCGTAGATGAAGCCGGTATCGCCTTCAGCGCAGCTGACGGTGACCAGCTGGCCATCCTCGATGACCTGGGTGGCGTTGCCCGAACCGACCACGGCTGGCACGCCCAGCTCGCGCGCGATGATCGCGGCGTGGCAGGTGCGGCCACCGCGGTTGGTGACGATGGCCGAGGCGCGCTTCATCACCGGTTCCCAATCGGGATCGGTCATGTCGGCGATCAGCACGTCGCCCGGCTGCACGCGGTTCATGTCGTCCAGCGTCTTCACCACGCGGGCCACGCCCGAACCGATCTTGGCGCCGACGGCACGGCCCTCGGCCAGCACCTTGCCGCCCTTCTCGGTCAGCGCGAAGCGCTCGATCTGGGTGGCGTGGCTGCGCGACTTCACCGTTTCCGGGCGCGCCTGCACGATGAACAGCTTGCCGCTGACACCGTCCTTGGCCCACTCGATGTCCATCGGGCGGCCGTAGTGCTTTTCGATGACCAGCGCCTGCTTGGCCAGTTCCTGCACGTCCTCGTCGCTGATCGAGAAGGTGGTGCGCAGTTCGGCCGGGGTGTCTTCAATACGGACGCGCTCACCGGGGACATCCGAATACACCATGCGGATCGCCTTGCTGCCGAGCGAGCGGCGCAGGATCGCCGGCTTGCCGGCCTGCAGGGTGGGCTTGTAGACGTAGTATTCGTCCGGATTGACCGCGCCCTGCACGACCATCTCGCCCAGGCCGAACGAGGAGGTGACGAACACCACGTCGCGGAAGCCGGACTCGGTGTCCAGGGTGAACAGCACGCCGGAGGAGCCGACGCCCGAACGCACCATCAGCTGCACGCCGGCGGACAGGAACACGTCCTCATGCTTGAAACCGTGGTGCACGCGGTAGGCGATGGCGCGGTCGTTGTACAGCGAGGCGAACACTTCCTTGACCTTGTGCACGACGTCGTCGGCACCGGTCACGTTGAGGAAGGTTTCCTGCTGTCCGGCGAAGGACGCATCCGGCAGATCCTCGGCAGTGGCAGACGAACGCACGGCCACGGCCACGTCGCCGCCGCCATTCTCGGCGCTCAGCTTGGCGTAGGCGGTGCGGATGTCCTGGTCCAGCTGCGGCTGCAGCGGGGCGTCAATTACCCAGCCGCGGATTTCCTTGCCGGCGGCGGTCAGCGCATTGACGTCCTCGACGTCCAGCGTGGCCAGCCTGTCGAAGATGCGCTTGGACAGGTCGTTGTGCGCGATGAAGTCCTTGAAGGCTTCAGCGGTGGTGGCATAACCGCCCGGCACCGAAACGCCCAGACCGGCCAGGTTGCCGATCATCTCGCCCAGGGACGAATTCTTGCCGCCTACGCGGGCCAGATCGGCCAGACGCAGTTCGTGCAACCACAGGATGTTCTCGTTCAAGCGCGATGCTCCGTTTGGCCATCGCCCGAGGCGGGCTGAGTGGCCGCGTCCGTAGGAAGAAGCCGATATGATGCCGGGCAGAGCACCGTCGGCACAAGCTTGTGCTGGCGGCCTTTTTAAGCTTCGTAGGGGGTAAAAGCGCGCATGTCGACCATCCGTCCGGTGTTCTACGTTTCCGATGGAACCGGTATCACCGCTGAAACCATTGGGCATAGCCTGCTGACCCAGTTCTCCGGATTCAGCTTCATTACCGACCGAATGTCGTTTGTCGACGACCCCGAAAAAGCGCGTGAAGCCTGCGCCCGGATCCAGGCGGCAGGTGAGCGCTACCAGGTCCGGCCGATCGTGGTGAACTCCTGCGTGGACCAGAGCCTGAGCCTGATCCTGGCCGACAGCGGGGCGCTGATGCTGGATGTGTTCGCGCCGTTCATCGAGCCCCTGGAACGTGAACTGGCCAGC
The DNA here is from genome assembly GCF_049384845.1 of Stenotrophomonas sp. CASM101. NCBI lineage: Bacteria > Pseudomonadati > Pseudomonadota > Gammaproteobacteria > Lysobacterales > Lysobacteraceae > Stenotrophomonas > Stenotrophomonas sp. CASM101. Next base: position 194,302 of record NZ_JBMRFR010000004.1, read on the forward strand.
CCGCGCCTGGCCCGGGTCGGCCAGGCCCACGGCATGGTCGATTTCGATACCTACCACCGCCGCATCAACGCGATGAACTTCGCCCTGACCCATGACGACGGCATTGCGGTGAACTACGACGATGCCGACGTGATCCTGGTGGCGGTGTCGCGCGCCGGCAAGACGCCCACCTGCATCTACCTGGCCCTGCATTACGGGGTGCGCGCGGCCAACTACCCGTTGACCGACGAGGACCTGGAAAGCGACCGCCTGCCGCCGCGCCTGCGCAACTACCGACGCAAGCTGTTCGGGTTGACCATCGACCCGGACCGCCTGCAGCAGATCCGCCAGGAGCGCCGCCCGAACTCGCGCTACGCCAACCTGGACACCTGCAAGCGCGAGGTGGCCGCGGCCGAGACCATGTTCCGCATGGAGCGGATTCCGACCCTGAGCACCACGCATACCTCGATCGAGGAGATCTCCAGCAAGGTGCTGGCCACGCTGGGGCTGCAGCGCGAGCTGTATTGATTCCGGTAGAGCCGGTAGAGCCGGCCGCTGGCCGGCTGATCGATGGACCCTCGGCCGCGATATTGCGCTGCCGGCCAGCGGCCGGCACTACCTCAGGGCTTGGCTTGCGCCTGTACGCCCCCACGTTGAAGCACCAACGTGTAGGATCGACCCATGGCCCGAGCCTTGCCCCGTACCGAACGCATTCCCCGCCTGAGCCGGCTGAGCTGGCTCATGGGCCTGTACGCGGAGAACTACCGCCATCTGGTGCGCCTGTTCGAACCGGCTGGACTGACGACGGGCAGCTACGTCTCCTCGGTCGGCGATGGCCTGGACGTTCGCCTGGACGTGATCGAGTGCCACCGCTATACGGTGGAACTGCGGCTGACCTACGACCTGGCCGACCCGGTCACTGGCGAACCTGATCCGTCGGCCTATGTTCGCCTGTACCGTGACGCGCGCCAGGCCGAGACCACCCACTGCTACGTCGGCCGCCGCTGGCAGGACACCATGGGGCTGTACCCGCCGCCGGCGGAGCTGATCAGCCACCGCATGCGGATGAACACCTTCCTCGGCAAGTGGCTGGAGTACCTGGCCGAGCGCGGCCACGGCGTGGCCACGCTGCGCCGCGATGCCGATGGCGTCGGTGCGCCCGCCGAACGCCGCCTGTCGCTGGTGCGCTGATCGGCCATAATCGACGGCTCACCTGCCGCTGGATGCTGCCCATGCCGTACACCCCGATCGTCGCCACCCTGGGCTACGTGCTGTCGCCCGATCGCCGCCAGGTGCTGATGATCCATCGCAATACCCGTCCCGGTGACCATCATCTGGGCAAGTACAACGGGCTGGGTGGCAAGATCGAACCGACCGAAGACGTCGCGGCAGGCATGCGCCGCGAGATCGCCGAGGAAGCCGGCATCGACTGCACCGGCATGCGCCTGCGCGGCACCATCAGCTGGCCGGGATTCGGCAAGCACGGTGAGGACTGGCTGGGCTTCGTGTTCGTCATCGATGGATTCGAGGGCACCCCGCACGGCGGCAACCACGAAGGCACGCTGGAGTGGGTGGACCTGGACAAGCTGGACACGCTGCCGATGTGGGAGGGCGACCGCAACTTCCTGCCGCTGGTGTTCGACGCCGACCCGCGCCCGTTCCACGGGGTGATGCCGTACAGGGACGGCCGCATGGTGAGCTGGTCCTTCAGCCGCCTGTGAACCAGGGAATCGGGTTGGTGCCAACCATTCCGGTGGGTGCCAACCTTGGTTGGCACGCTCTTCTGTTTTATTAATGCCCGGGTGATATTGACGGGGGGGTAAATTACCCGGGCAATATTTGCACATCGCCCCTGATGCCATTGCCATGCCCGCGTCCCGATTGCCCCCCTTCAGCTGCTTCGACGGCCCTCGCCTGGTCGTTTCCGGTACGCCGCAAGTGGCCGCGCTGGCCCTCAAACAGCTGCGCGCCGACAACGCCTCTGGTCCATTGCTGGTGTTCGACAATGCCACCGGCCGCACCCGTGATTTCGATACGCGCGGCAGCGACGCGGAACTTGTGGCACGGGTCGCCGAAGCGTTTCCGGCGCCGCTGCAGACGGACGTTGAAACCCACGCCGATGATGCCGGAGATGCACCGTCACCCCCACGTGGCCGCGGTCGCCCGAAGCTGGGCGTGGTTGCGCGCGAAGTGACGTTGCTGCCGCGCCATTGGGCGTGGCTGGCCGAACAGCCGGGTGGGGCCTCCGTCGCCCTGCGCAGGTTGGTCGAAGCGGCCAGCCGTGCGGGTGCCGACAAGGACCGGCAGCGCCGCGATACCGAGCGTGCCTATCATTTCCTGCAGGCCATTGCCGGTGACCTGCCCGGCTTCGAGGAAGCCATCCGCCTCCTGTTCGCGCATGACCGCGCGGGCCTGGAGGCGGCGTTGCACCGCTGGCCCGGGGACGTGCGCGATCACGCCCTGCGGCTGGCCTTTGATGCCCCACCTTTCTAAGTAATGACGACCGACCCAGGGCGCCGTGGATGAACGACGGCGCCGCTTGATCGCGGGCGACTGCCCGCTTCCCTCGTGCTTGCTTTGCTGGCGGAAACGCCGGCAGGGCAGCGCCTTGCCCAGAGAAACCCCATGAGCCTTTCCGCACACGCGACACCTCCGGTTGCGCCGCCGCTGTCGCGCACCTACCTGGCCCTGCTGCTGCCCATGCTGATGACCAATGCACTGCAGCTGGCCGCCGGCACGCTGGACAACGTCTACCTCGGCCATCTGCTTGGCACGCAGGCGGTGGCTGCCGCCGCTGCGTTCTTCCCGGTGTTCTTCCTGCTGATGGCCCTGGTGATGGGCCTGGCGACGGGCGCAATGGTGCTGATCGGCCAGGCCTGGGGCGCTGGCCAACCGCAGCGGGCACGCGCCGTGGCCGGCAGCGCGGTGGCGCTTGCCCTGCTGTTGTCGCTGCTGGTGATGGGCGTGGGCGGCGTGTTCGCGCCGCAGATGCTGGCGGCACTGGGGACGCCGGCACCGATCCTCGGTGAGTCCATCGTCTATGCGCGGGTGCTGCTGCTGAGTGCGCCGGTGTTCTTCCTGCTGTGGCTGGCGACGGCCGTGAGCCGCGCGGTGGGTGATGCAAAGACGCCGCTGCACGCGCTGCTGCTGGCGACCGTGCTCGGCCTGCTGTGCACGCCACTGCTGATCCTCGGCTGGGGCGGCCTGCCGCAGCTGGGCGCGGCCAGTGCCGCGGTGTCGGCAGCATTTGCCTCGCTGCTGGCGTTGGTCTGGTTGCTGTGGAGCTGGCATCGCCTGGGGCATCCGCTGGCACCCGGCCATGAGCTGCTGCGGGCCATCCGTTTCGATGGCGCGATCATTCGTTCGATGCTGCGCATCGGCGTGCCGTCCTCGCTGCAGATGCTCAGCCTGGCCATTGCCGAGATCGTGTTGCTCGGCTGGATCAACCGCTATGGCTACACCGCCACGGCGGCCTACGGTGCGGTCAACCAGTTGATGAGCTGGGTGCAGCTGCCGGCCATGTCGCTGGGCATCACCGCCACCATCCTCGCCGCGCATGCGATGGGGGCAGGACGTGCGGCACGATTGCCCGCCATTGCCCGCACCGGGGTGCTGCTGGGCCTGGCGATGCTGACGGTCGTGGTGCTGCTGGTGATGGCGCTGGCGCCGTGGCTGACCGGCCTGATCCTGGCGGCGCCGGAGGTGCGCGAACTGGCCGCACTTCAGCTGCGCACGGTGGTGTGGGGCGTGCTGGCGATGGGCGGCACCACGGTGCTGGTCGGCGTGATGCGTGGCAGCGGGACTGTGCTGCTGCCGGCGTTGCTGGGCATGACAGCGGTGTTGCTGCTGGAGCTGCCACTGGCGATGTGGCTGCAGGCGCGGCACGGGCTGACCGGCCTGTGGTGGGCGTGGCCGCTGGGACTGGTGGCGATGCTGGTGTTGCAGATGATGTGTTTCGCGAGGTGGCGCAGCCGGTTGCCGGCGGCGGCCTGACCGCAGCGCCATTGCCGGGGCAGCCGGCCAGCGGCCGGCTCCACCGCTCGGTCGGATCGCATCCGGCGAAAATCCACGCCGATGCGGGTCGGGTAGCGCCGGGCCATGCCCGGCGGCAATCAGCGCCGATGCGCCAGCAGCAGGTGGAAATGCTTCTCCCGCGTCTGCCCGTCATTGCCGGCAGCAGTTTCGCGATGGCTGCGCCAGGCCGAGATGTTGAATCCCGACACGCGCATCGCCAGCTCAACTGCGTCCAGTTCGTGCAGCTGGAAATCGGCGGCAAACGGCAGGCTGCGCATGAAGGCCGCATCGCCGAACGCCAGGCACAGCCGCCCTCCCCGGCGCAGTACGCGCGCAAGCTCGTCCAGCACCGGGGCCAGGTTGGGCCAGAAGTACAGGGTGTTGACCGCCAGTGCGGCATCCACGGATGCCTCGTCCACCGGCAGCGCATGGGCATCGCCAAGCCGCATCGCGGCCCGGTCGCCCAGGCCGGCACTGGCCAGCCGCCGGTTGCCGGCCTCGACCATGGCGGCGGACAGTTCAACGCCCAGGTACTGGCTGCCCGGCGCTTGCAACAGCTGGGGCGCGAAGGCCGCATTGCCGGGGCCGATCTCCAGGATGCGTTCGCCGGCCGCCACCGCCAGCAGCCCGATCGCGGCCAGGTTCAGGGCGCTGTTGCTGCGGTTCATCGAGTCGGCCACCGCCAGTGCGGCGTCGCCATGGGGCTGCCGCAGCTGCGCGGCCAGGGTGGAAGCATCCAGCATCGTCGTCGTCCATCGAAGAGATTCGGACGTGGCGGCGGCGGGTCCGCCGATGACCATAGCGCTGACCTTGCGGCTTGGGAAGTAGGGAAACCCCGCTGCAGGGTGATGAGGAAATGTCCAGCGTCGCAGTCGGTGAGATCTGGTTGTCCACAGGGGGTGTGGATTACGCGTGGGCAACTTTGTGGATAAACCGCGACAGGCGCCACCCCCCTAGGCTGTCAAGATGGGTGGCGAAAAATTCACCGCCGGTGAGGGCGCGTGAGGGAACGGTGAAGGCCGCGGCCTGCCGGCGCTGTCGCCGGCAGCGGCGCTCGCGGTAACCTGTGGGCCTCGATGCTCCGTGAGACCCCATGAAACGTCACTTCTCGATGCTGCGCGAATTCCAGCTGGCCGACTGGTTCACCTTGGCCAATGCTTTCTGCGGCACCGGTGCGGTGTTTGCCGCAATGCGCTTCCTGCAGGACGGCGAGCGCGGCTACCTGCTGTTCGGCATGGCGCTGATACCGCTGGCCTTCATCTTCGACGCCCTCGACGGCCGCATCGCGCGCTGGCGCAAGTCCAGCTCCACCCTGGGGCGCGAGCTGGATTCGCTGTCCGACGTGATCTCGTTCGGCGTCGCGCCGGCGGCGCTGGCCTATGCATGTGGCATGCAGGGCGGCTGGGACTGGCTGGTGCTGAGCTATTTCGTCTGCTGTGGCGTCAGCCGCCTGGCGCGCTACAACGTCACCGCCGAGGCAATGACCGGCGACGAGGGCAAGGTCACGCATTTTGAAGGCACCCCTATCCCGACCAGCCTGGTGCTGGTGATCGTGCTGGCGATCGCCGCCGGTACCGATGCCATCGGCCAGAACATCTGGTTCGGCCAGTGGCAGATCGGTCCGTGGCAGCTGCACCCGATGGTGCTGCTGTTCGCCCTGTCCGGGTCGCTGATGATCAGCAAGACCCTGCGCATTCCCAAGCCATGAGCCAGCCCTGCGGAGGCCTGCGATGACCAGCTCGGCCCACGACGCCGGCAGCAGTGATTTCGAGACCCTGGCCCGGCAGTACTTCGGCGCCTGGGGCGATGCCCTGCGCCACGCGGGCACGCCCAGCGCACCGGCGGGCGACGACCCGGGCAGCTGGCAGCGCCTGTTCGACTGGTGGGGCCAGCTGTTGCCGGAACAGGGCCCAGGCGCGCCGGAAGATGCCGTGCGCCGGTTCCGCGAACAGGCCGGGAGCTGGTACGGCACCATGCAAGAGGTCGCCGCTCGGTTTGCCGGCCGCGACGCCAGCAGTGCCGATGTGGCCCAGGCCTGGCGTGAGGCGGTGCAGGGGCAGGGCGATGGCATGCTGCAATGGATGCTGCAAGGGGCCCGTGGCAGCACCCACGCCGGCGCCGCCGTGCCCGAATTCGCCGCATGGCTGCAGCAGTTCCAGCTGCAGGCGGGCCCATGGCTGCAGAGCCCGGCATTCGGCCCCGGCCGCGAGCACCAGGCGCGCTGGCAGGCCCTGCTGCGTGCGCAGGAAGAATACCAGCAGCATTCGCGCGCCTATGTCGACCTGATCAAGCGGGCACTGGACGAGGCCTTTGCGTTGTTCGAGCAGCGCCTGGCCGAGCACGAACAGCCGGGCAGCCAGCTGACCAGCGCCCGCGCGATGTTCGACCTGTGGATCGAAGTGGCCGAGGAGGCCTACGCCAAGGTCGCCATGTCCGAACCGTTCCAGCAGGTGTACGCCTCGCTGGGCAACGCGCAGATGCGCCTGCGTGCCGGCCTGCAGCGCGAGGTGGAACAGATGAGTGAACGTATCGGCCTGCCGACCCGCAGCGAGATGGATGCCGCACACCGCCGCATCGCCGAGCTGGAGCGCAGCCTGCGCCGCCTGCAGGCGCAGGTGGCAGTGCTGGCCGGAACCGCTGCGGTCGATCCGGTTGCGCAGCCGGCGCCGGCAAAAGTGAAGCCTGCCGCGCGCAAGGCCGCGAACAAGACCGCACCGGCAACGAAGGCGCCTGCAAAAAAGGCGGCTGCGAAAAAGCCCCAATCTCGCACCTCCTCACGGGCGCGTGACCGATGAAGGGACCGTTGGGCTTCAACGCCGATGACCTGATGCAGGAGACCCTGGCCATGCAGCGCAAGCTGATGGAGGGGCTGAAGCTGCTGCCGCAAGTGGAAGACGTGGACTATGGCGTGACCGCGCGCGAGGAAGTCTGGCGCGACGGCAAGGTGGTGCTGTACCGCTTCGTCGGCGAACAGGCGCCGACCCGGCGCACGCCGCTGCTGATCGTGTACGCGCTGGTCAACCGGCCGTACATGGTCGACCTGCAGGCCGACCGCTCCCTGGTGCAGAAGCTGTTGGCGCTGGGTCAGGACGTCTACGTGCTGGACTGGGGCTACCCGGATCGCTCGGAGCGCTTCCAGACCCTGGAGGACTACCTGCTGCGCTACATCGACGGCGCGGTGGATGCGCTGCGTGCGCGCAGTGGTGGCCCGGTCGACCTGCTCGGCATCTGCCAGGGTGGCGTGTTCGCGCTGTGCTACGCGGCGCTGCGCCGGCAGAAGCTGGGCAAGCTGATCACCATGGTCACCCCGGTCGATTTCCAGACCGCCGACAACATGCTCTCGCACTGGGCGCGGCAGGTGGACGTGGACCTGCTGGTCGACACGCTGGGCAACATCCCGGCCGACCTGATGAATGCCAGCTACCTGATGCTCAAGCCATTCCGCCTGAACGTGCAGAAGTACGTCGGCCTGCTCGACATCCTCGATGACAAGGCGGCGCTGGAGGACTTCCTGCGCATGGAAAAGTGGATCTTCGATTCGCCGGACCTGGCGGGCGAGGCGTTCCGCGATTTCATCAAGCAGTTCTACCAGGCCAATGGCCTGATGAAGGGCACGGTACGGATCGGCGAGGAAGCGGTGGATCTGTCGCAGGTGACGCTGCCGGTGTTGAACATCTACGCCGAGCAGGACCATCTGGTGCCGCCGGACGCCTCGCGCGCGATGCGCGGGCGCCTGGGTACGGATGACTACACCGAGTCCAGTTTCCGCGGTGGCCATATTGGTATCTACGTGTCCGGCCGCGCGCAGCGCGAAGTGCCGGCCACGATCGATGGCTGGCTGAAGGCGCGCGACCTGTAGAGTCGAGCCATGCTCGACTGACCTGGGGGGATGATGACGTACCGGATTTTGTTGATTCTTGCAGCACTGCTGGCAGCGCCACTTGCCCAGGCCGCACCCAGTGCGGATGCACGCCGGGAGATCGCCCAGCTGATCGCCAGCCTGGACGGCTCGCAGTGCCGGTTCCAGCGCAATGGCAGCTGGTACGACGCCAGTGATGCGCGCGCGCACCTGCAGCGCAAGTACGACTACCTGCTGAAGAAGGACATGGTGGACAGCGCCGAGCAGTTCATCGAGCGCGCCGCCAGCCAGAGCAGCATGAGCGGCAAGCCTTACCGCATCCAGTGCCCGGGTCAGCCTGAACAGACCGCAGCCACCTGGTTCGGCGCACGCCTGCAGGCCCTGCGCCACCGCACGCCGTAGACATCGGGGCGGTGTAGAGTCCAGCCATGCTCGACTGCCTTGTCCGTTTCCCGGAGCCGCTGCCATGAACACCACGCCCAAGACGCTGTCGCGCTCATTGAACGATCGCATGATCGCCGGCGTGATGGGCGGCATCGCCCACCGCTTCGGCTGGAACCCCACGCTGGTGCGGATCGTGTTCGTGCTGATATCGATTGGCTCGGCCGCCTTCCCCGGCATTCTGATCTACCTGATCCTGTGGCTGCTGATGCCGAACGAGGCCGATTGAACACGGCCGCTCGACCCTGGCCGCTGTGGCTGCGTGCGCTGCAGATGCTGGGCGCAGCATGGACGTTGCCCAATTCGCTGCTCGGCCTGATTGGCGGCCTGGCCGGTATGCTCGGCGGCGCGTCATTGCGTTGGAGCGCGCGCGACTGTGCGCTGGTGTTCGACCGCTGGCCGTGGGGGCCAGGCGGGGCGATCACGCTGGGGAACGTGATCCTGCATACCGGCCATGACCTGGGCATTTCCTGCCGCACCTATGCGCATCAGGCGGGGTGGGGCGTGGAACCGCTGATCCGGCTGGATGATCACGAACGTGCGCACGTGTACCAGTACATGGTGCTGGGCCCGCTGTACCTGCCGGTATACCTGCTGTGCGGCGGGGTGAGTGCGCGCAACCCGTTTGAACGGGCGGCCGATCATTTCGCCCGGTTCGGGCGTGGCTGGTGGCCGTAGTTTCCAGCCAACGGCGCAGCCCCTCGTGGCTTGGTCGCGGAATACGTTTCATGTGATCGGGCCGGGCGGGGTGGGTTCGCGGGACACGCCGTAAACCCGTCCTTGGGGGCTCGATGGCGCCATCCATGGCGCCAACGGTCCCGCGAACCCATCCCGCCCGGCCGCTGACAGTTCTCGGCCGCGTCCAGCCACGGAAAAGAAAAAGAACAGCAGAAGCGGGTCGCGCGCTGCGCTTGCTCGTGTAGAGCCGAGCCCGCGCTCGGCTGCTTTCAGGCCAGCTCGCGAAGCCGAGCGCAGGCTCGGCTCTACAACAAAAAAGCGGCCAGCCCGGCTGCTTCTGCTTTTGATCTTCTTTCTATTCTCCGTGGGTGGCGGCAGGCACCAGGAATCTGTCAGCGGCCGGGAGGGTGGGTAGGGCGGGGTGTCCGCGGCATGGATGCCGCGGCCAAGCCCCCATGGATGGGTTCACGGCGTCCCCGGCCTACCCACCCTCCCGGCCAGCCCACAGGAAACCGGCTTTCCGCGACCAACCAAACCACCCACGAGGGGCTGCGCCGTTGGCGGGAATCCCGTACTGATTCGTTAGCCGGAAGTTAAAGATCCGTAAGCATTCTGCTGCGATCCCGCCGTCATCTGCATGCAACCGATCGTCATTAGCCTTCGTGACGTTCCAGTCAGGTTCGACGCGGTAAGCTCTCCCTCGATGAGCTCGCAGCATCGCTCATCGAGTGCAGTACGCAGTAGCAATTTGGAGGAATACATCACATGGCAATCGTTCTTTATGTCGGTGGTAGCAAGGATGGCGAGAAGGGCGTGGTGCCCTACGGCTTCAGCAAATCCCGCGCCGACACCGCGCTGGGGCCGGAGTTCTACACGGAGCGGTTCATGGAACTGCAGGGTGTCGGCAAGGTCCGCCTGATGGCCCTGGAAGGCATGCGTGACGAGATCGTCATGCAGCGCGCCGCCCGCCACTACCGCTGACCTTCGTAACACGCGGCAGGGCGCGCCCACCATCGCGCGCCCGCGCCGGCATCCCAGCCCAGGGCCAGTCCGGGCCCGCGCTTTGCCAGGATGCCGGCGTCCAATCCGGCTACGCCGCTGAACCTTGCGCCCTGTCAATGCCTTGTCCGGCTCCGTCGCGGGTTGCCAGAATGGGGTCTTCCCGTAATGCGGCACAGACCTGAAGCAATGCACGACGCCAAGAACGCCCAGAGCGCGCTCGCCCAGCAGATCGCCCAGACCATCGCCGACGAGATCGGTGCCCAGTCCGCCCAGGTGCGCGCCGCCGTCGGCCTGCTCGACGAGGGCGCCAGCGTTCCGTTCATCGCGCGCTACCGCAAGGAAGTGACCGGCGGCCTGGACGACACCCAGCTGCGCAACCTGGAAGTGCGCCTGACCTACCTGCGCGAGCTGGAGGACCGTCGCGCAGCGGTGCTGGCCAGCATCGGCGAACAGGGCAAGCTCAGCGACGAACTGCGCAACGACATCCTGGCCGCCGATACCAAGAGCCGTCTGGAAGACCTGTACCTGCCGTACAAGCCCAAGCGCCGTACCCGCGCCCAGATCGCCCGCGAGGCGGGGCTGGAGCCGCTGGCCGATGGCCTGCTGGCCGACCCGACGCAGGACCCGCAGAGCTTTGCGGCCAGCTTCGTCAATGCCGACAAAGGCGTGGCCGACACCAAGGCTGCGCTGGAAGGTGCGCGCGCGATCCTGATGGAGCGCTGGGGTGAAGACGCCGCGCTGGTCGGCGAACTGCGCACCTGGCTGGGCGAAACCGGCGTGATCCGCGCGCGCGTGGCCGAGGGCAAGGAAACCGAAGGCGCCAAGTACCGCGATTACTTCGATCACGCCGAGTCGTTGGCGAAGATTCCCTCGCACCGGCTGCTGGCGCTGTTCCGCGCGCGCCGCGAGGAGATCCTGTTCCTGGAGCTGGACCCCGGCAGTGATGCCGAGGCCGGCCACCAGTACGCCGAAGGGCGCGTGGCGCGCAGGGCCGGCATCGCCGACCAGGGCCGCGCCGCCGACCGCTGGCTGCTGGACGCCTGCCGGCTCACCTGGCGCGCCAAGCTGCACACGCACCTGCTGCTGGACCTGTTCAACCAGGCCCGCGAGAAGGCCGAAGCCGAGGCCATCGCGGTGTTCGGCGACAACCTGAAGGACCTGTTGCTGGCGGCACCCGCCGGCCCGAAGACCGTGCTCGGACTGGACCCGGGCATCCGCACCGGCTGCAAGATCGCCGTGGTCGATGCCACCGGCAAGCTGGTGGCCACCGACACCATCTACCCGCACGAGCCGCGTCGCCAGTGGGAGCAGTCGCTGCAGACGATCAAGCAGCTGTGCGCCAAGCACAACGTGGAACTGATCGCGATCGGCAACGGCACCGCCAGCCGTGAAACCGACAAGCTGGCCGGCGAAGCGATCAAGGCCGCTGGCAACCCGAAGCTGCAGAAGGTGGTGGTCAGCGAGGCCGGCGCGTCGGTGTACTCGGCGTCCGAGTTCGCGGCCAGGGAGTTCCCGGAGCTGGACGTGTCGCTACGTGGGGCGGTGTCGATCGCCCGCCGCCTGCAGGACCCGCTGGCCGAACTGGTGAAGATCGAACCCAAGGCCATCGGTGTCGGCCAGTACCAGCACGATGTGGACCAGTACCGTCTGGCGCGCGCGCTGGATGCCCGCGTGGAGGACTGCGTGAACGCGGTGGGCGTGTACGTGAACACCGCTTCGGCTGCACTGTTGTCGCGGGTGTCCGGCCTGTCGGCCACGGTGGCCGAGAACATCGTGCGCCACCGTGATGCGAACGGCCCGTTCAAGCGCCGCAAGGACCTGCTGAAGGTGGCGCGCCTGGGCGAGAAGACCTTTGAACAGTGCGCGGGCTTCCTGCGCATTGCCGACGGTGATGAGCCGCTGGATGCTTCGGCGGTACACCCCGAGGCCTACCCGGTGGTCGAGCGCATTGTGGCCAGCACCGCGCGCCCGATCAAGGCGCTGATCGGTGATGGCAGCTTCCTGCGCGGCCTGAAGGCCGAGCAGTTCACCGATGCCACCTTTGGCGTGCCGACCGTGCGTGACATCCTCAAGGAACTGGAGAAGCCGGGCCGAGATCCACGCCCCGAGTTCAAGGCGGCACGCTTCGCCGAGGGCGTCGAGGACATCAAGGATCTGCGCGAGGGCATGGTGCTCGAGGGTGTGGTAAGCAACGTGGCGGCCTTTGGTGCCTTCGTCGATATCGGTGTGCACCAGGATGGCCTGATCCACATTTCGGCCCTGTCCGATACGTTCGTGAAGGACCCGCGCGACGTGGTCAAGGCCGGCGATATCGTCAAGGTGAAGGTGCTGGAGGTGGACGTGGCGCGCAAGCGCATCGCCCTGACCCGGCGCCTGGATGATACCCCCGGCCAAGCCACCAGCCGCCCGGGCCAGCGTGATGAGCGCGGCCATGGGCAGGGTCCGCGCCGCGATGCAGGCGGCCAGAACCGCGGGCCGAACCGGGGCCAGGGCAATGGCGGCCGTCCCGCCGCGTCCGCGCCCCCGGCCAACAACGCCTTGGCCGAGGCCTTCGCCCGCGCCAAGCGCAGTTGAGGACCGTGTTCCCCGTCACGCTTGATTCGTGGCGGGGGACTTGTCGATTTTCCCCGTGATTGCGCACACTTGCGCTTGAGGGGAGGCGTCCGGCCACCCCGCTGTTGCTGGGGAGGGCCATGACGCCAGCAGGACCCGTCGTCTTCGTTGAGGTCTGCAGCGTCGCGCTGCGGCCGCGGCCTCCCTGTGCGGGCCGGGGTACGGGTTGATGGCCGGCCAGGGAACCAACGGCAACGGGTTGCTGGAGCGGCGCCTGCAGGCGCTGGCCGAAGAGCGTCGTCGCCTGGCGATGATCATTGACGGCACCGCCGCCGGCACCTGGGAGTGGAACGTGCAGACCGGCGAGATGCGGGTCAATGCGCGCTGGGCGGAGATCGTCGGTTATCGCCTGGAAGAGCTGGAGCCGGTGTGCCAGAAGACGTTCCTGAAGCTGGTCCATCCCGATGACATCGTCCTGTCCGACGCGGCACTTGAGGATCATTTTGAAGGCCGCAGCGACAACTATGTCTGCCTGCTCCGCATGCGCCACAAGAACGGCCAGTGGATATGGATCCACGACCGTGGCCGCGTGTTCGAATGGGATGGGCAGGGACGACCGCTGTGGATGGCCGGTGCGCATGCCGACGTGACCGAGCTGCAGCAGGCGCGGCAGGACGCCGCCGAAAGCCGGCAGCGGCTGCAGGCCGTGGTCGATGCGTCCGACGAGGTGGCGGTGATCGCGACCGATACCGAAGGCACCATTACCCTGTTCAATACCGGTGCGCAACGCCTGCTGGGATACAGCGCGGAGGAAGTGGTCGGACAGCGGCGACTGGGTGATTTCCACGATCCGGACGAGTTGGCGGCATGGCTGCGCCCGCTGGCGGCTGCGGACGGACGCCTGCCGGGCGCGTTTGAAGCCCTCAGCGCCCGTGCCGATGCGCAGACCTATTCAAGGCAATGGACATTGCGGCGCAAGGACGGCCAGCCACGCCAGGTGCGCCTGTCGATCAGCCGCATGGATGGTGCCGGCGGCGCTCGCATCGGCTACGTCGGCATGTCCATCGACATCACCGAGATCCTGCAGGCACGTGCCGAAGCACGCCTGGCGGCGGAGAAATTCGCCGGTGCGTTCACGTCGGCGGCGCTGGGCATGGCGCTGGTGTCGCTGGAGGGGCGCTGGCTGGACGTCAATGACGCCCTGTGCCGGATCCTGGGCTACCCCCGCGAGGAACTGCTGCAGGTTGATTTCCAACGCCTGACCCACCCCGATGACCTGCAGGCCGACCTGGCCCTGGTGCAGGATCTGCTGGCCGGGCGGCGCAGTCACTATCACCTGGAAAAGCGCTATCTCGATCGCGACGGCAAGGTGATCTGGGCGCGGCTGTCGGTCTCGCTGGTGCGCAACGAGCATGGCGAGCCGCTGCATTTCGTGTCGCAGATCCAGGACATCAGCGCCCAGCGCAGCAGCGAACAGCGCCTGTTCGAGAGCGAGCAGCGCAGCCGCATCACCCTCGATGCCGTGGCCGATCTGGTGCTCAGCGTCAGTCTGGACGGTCGTATCGATTACGCCAACGCCGCTGCTGTCCGCACCCTCGCCGGTGATGGCGCGCTGTCGCTGGCAGGGCACAACGTGCAGGACGTGCTGGCGCTGACCACCGAATACGCGCCCGGCTCGGTGCTTGATGTATCCGTGCTGCTGGACCCGGAAAGCAATGCGGTGGACCTGCATGCCGACCTTCTGCTGCGCCTGGGCACGGCCACGATCCCGGTCGATCTGACCCGCGCCTGGCTGCGCGATGACGAGGGCCATGTGCGCGGCGCGGTGTGGGTGCTGCGCGACGACACCCAGCAGCGGGCGCGGCAGCGCGAAGCCCGCCACCTGGCCGAGATCGATCCGCTGACCGAGCTGAGCAACCGTCGTGGCTTCGAGGTGCATCTGCAGCAGGCGATCACCCGCGTGGAGCGTACCGGCCAGGCCGCCTCGCTGATGTACATCGACCTGGACCGCTTCAAGCCGGTCAACGACACCTGGGGCCATCTGGCCGGTGACGCCGTGCTGTGGGCGGTGGCCAGCGTGCTGCGCCACGGCGTGCGGGATTCGGATGTGGTGGCGCGGCTGGGTGGCGATGAGTTCGCGGTGATCCTGTCCGGTTGCACGCCGCGTCGTGCAGCGCGCATTGGCGGCGAGCTGCTGCACACCCTTGCGTCACTGTCGATTCCGTGGGACCAGGACCGCCTGCATGTGGGCGCCAGCATCGGCATCGCACCCTTGACGGGCGGGATGAGCGTCGACCAGGCCGTGGCGGCGGCCGATGCCCAGTGCTACCGGGCCAAGGCAATGGGCCGCAACAACGTGCAGGTACAGGGCGAGGCGAGTGAGCTGCCGGGCGGCGACATCGATCCGACCGAGGGCTGATCTCAACCTGTGAGAGGGCGTGCGCGAATACTCCGCGCACTTCCCCTCCTACAGGTGGTCCCATGAATGTCTGCAACCCGGTGACGCTGCGTGCCTACGCCCCGGCAATGGTCGGCTGGTGCCTGGCCCTGGCCGCCTGCCTGCGTGCGGAACAGCTGCGCGGCGACCTGCACGCGCAGGCCCTGCTGCCGGTGCTGCAGGGCGGCGCGGTCGCCTTGCTGGTGTTCACGCTGTCCTGCATCGGTGCCGCCAGCATCATGCTGTGGCGGGTGGGCAGGAACGCGGTGGAGTGATGCGGCGGATGGTTACCGCATCCCCCATGCGCAGTTGCGTCAGCGCAGTACTTCATCCGAACTGACCAGCTGCACGTCATGCATCAGGTTGAGGTAAGCCTCGTAATAGCCCTTGTGTGACGCGCCGACGATGGTCAGCATGCGGGTGCCTGGATGCTGGCCGAGCACGTCGCGCATGTTGGCGACCATGCGCAGGTTACGGGTTTCCCAGTAGCCCAGGTAGTTGCGGCCGAAGCCTTCCGGTGAGGGTTCGACAAGCGTCGCGCCGAAGTCGCTGTTGAACGCCACCATCGCGGTCTCGGGTGCGTTGTAGGCGCGATACATCGCGAGCAATCCTTCCGGCTGAACAAGATTGGCTCCGAGCCGTTCATCAGCCGCCCTGCGTGCTTTGACGAAGGCGTTGTCCCAGGCGCCGCGTATGGCGGCAGCGTAGGCCTTCTGCTGCGATTCCGGTGTGGGCGAATCCGCAGTGTGGTCGTCCACCGACCACAGGCGCTCCAGTCCGAGGCGTGCGGCAAGCACGCCGGCCACCAGGACGGCCTCGTTGCGGCGGGTCATGCGCGTGTCGAGGAACTGCACCAGCTCCGGAGTCAGGCTGTCGGCCGCACGGCGCTCTTCCCGGGGCAGCCGCAGCCATTGGACGACTGCCGAGCTGCTCTCGCCCGCAGCCAGGAAGACTGCAGCCAAGCGACGTCGCTGGGCAGCGCTTGGCGCCTTGGGCCAATCTGCAAGCAGGCGTTCCATTTCCACGTTGGCGCTGGGCACGTCCAGACCGGTGGCGGCCTGCGCCGGTGCCGGATCGACGCAGTAGTCCGCGACGCTCTCCGCGTATCGGGCCGGATTGCGGCGCATGAAGTCACACTGCAGGCCGGACAGGTTCTCCACTGCGATCGCGGTGGGCCGCCAGGCTTCCAGGCGCTGCAGCAGAGGTTCCAGCATCGCCGGCGTGAAGGTCTCCGGCAGGCTGGACAGGTGTGGGCTGCCCAGCACCAGCACTTCGTTCGGGCGTCCTGCGGGCGGTCCCTTCAGCTGGTCCGGGTGGAAGGCCGGTCGATAGGCGGTGCCGGTGGCCAGCGCATTGCTGCTGCATAGGGCCAGGAGAAGAAGGCTGGCAAAGCGAGGGAACATGCGATCTCCATGTAGATGAGCATCCTGCGGGACCTTCATGCTGGTCGTTTTCCCCTGCGGGCGAACCCCGCATCGGTCATGTAAACCTTTTTTCCTTGAGCTGCATCCTTCTGTGGGCGATGTGGTCGGCTGCCTTCCCGGCGCCTGCGCTGTACAGCGTTCCGCCAACCGGTGGCGGAACGGATCCGGTCCAGCCGTTCATTGGCCCAATGCCTTGGTGTGAGGGCGGGGACACGTGAGAAAGGTGTGAAGTACACGGCAATTGTCCACCGCATTCCGCCTGTAATGGACGGAGTTGCGACGGACGTCGCGGAATGCCGCTAAAGCGGCCGACGGCATCGCCGATACTCCCTCTGGATCCCGCTCCAGTTACCCGCCGCAGGACCCCAGACTGCCCCCGATGGGCGGTCCGCGCAGTGTGTTCCGCCGCTTCCAGATGCCGATCGCAGCCGCAGCAGACGTTCTTGGCAGTCGCTCGAGAGGTGCCGGTTGGCACCTGTAGTCCCTGGCAACTGATGTTGCCGCCGGGCATCCCGCCCGGCGGGTCACAACCGCTTACCGGACACCGAGGATCAGACAATGCTCATTCCAGGCTTCATGGCAGGCGCGCAGGCGCCGGACGAGCTGCATACCCGATGGTCGCCGTGGCGTACGCTGCTTGGCGTGCTGGCGCCGCAGCAACGCACCGGCACAGCGAAGGCGATGACCGACCGCACCGAGCTGGAGGCGCAGGTGGCCGCGCTGCATCGCGTGCAGGCCGTCATCGAGTTCGCGCTCGACGGAACCATCCTGCAGGCCAATGACAATTTCCTGCAGGCGATGGGGTACCGGCTGGAGGAGATCCAGGGCAGGCATCATTCCCTGTTCGTCGACCCCGAGCAGGCGCGCAGCGCCGAGTACCGCGACTTCTGGGCGCGCTTGGGGCGCGGCGAATATGACGCCGGACAGTACCGCCGCTTCGGCAAGGGCCAGCGCGAGATCTGGATCCAGGCCTCGTACAACCCGGTGCTGGACCGCCAGGGGCGGCCGTACAAGGTGGTCAAGTTCGCGACCGACATCACCGCGCAGAAGCTGCAGGCGGCCGACTCGGCGGGGCAACTGGCCGCGATCGCCAAGTCGCAGGCGGTGATCGAGTTCAGCATGGATGGCCGCATCCTGTCGGCCAACGACAATTTCCTCGCCGCCACCGGCTACAGCCTGGACGAGGTGCGCGGGCAGCACCATTCGTTGTTTGTCGAGCCCGGGCATCGCAGCAGCGTGGAATATCGCCAGTTCTGGGAGAAACTTGGGCGCGGCGAATATGATGCGGGCCAGTATCGGCGCCTGGGCAAGGACGGGCGCGAGGTCTGGATCCAGGCTTCCTACAACCCCATCCTGGACCTCAACGGAAAGCCGTTCAAGGTCGTGAAGTATGCCGCCGACATCACCGCGCAGGTGCACGAGAACCAGGCCATGCAGCGCGCCGTGGCGCAGACCCGAGAGGTGGTGGCTGCCGCCAAGCTGGGTGACTTGACCCAGCGCGTAGCCACCGCCGACAAGAGCGGGCCGATTGCCGAGTTGTGCGAAGGCGTGAATTCGCTGGTCGAGGCGATGGCCGCGATCATCGGCCAGATCAAGTTCGCGGCCGACACCATCGCCGTGGGTGCGACTGAAATCGCGCAGGGCAACAGCGACCTGTCGCAGCGCACCGAGCAGCAGGCGGCCTCGCTGGAGGAGACTGCGGTGTCGATGAAGGGTCTTGCCGAGACGGTGCAGCGCACCGCAACCAATGCCCGCCAGGCCAGCCAGCTGGCCGGTGGGGCAGCCGATGTCGCCGCGCGGGGCGGCAATGTGGTGCATGAGGTGGTCGAGACGATGGCGGTGATCAATGCCTCATCGCGGCGCATCGTCGACATCATCGGGGTGATCGACGGCATCGCCTTCCAGACCAACATTCTTGCGCTGAACGCAGCGGTGGAGGCCGCGCGCGCCGGTGAACATGGTCGTGGCTTCGCCGTGGTTGCCACCGAGATCCGTGAGCTGTCGCAGCGTTCGGCCAGCGCAGCCAAGGAGATCAAGCACCTGATCGATGCGTCGGTGGCCAATGTCGGCGCCGGTACCGCGCAGGTCGAGAGCGCGGGCCGCACCATGGATGAGATTGTGACAAACGTGCGCCGGGTCAGTGACCTGATGAGCGAAATCAGCACGGCCGCGCAGCAGCAGAGCGACGATATCCAGCAGATGAACCAGGCCGTCGATCTGATTGACCAGGGCACCCAGCAGAATGCCGCGTTGGTCGAGGAGGCATCGGCGGCGGCACGCAGCATGGAAGAACAGTCGGCGCAGCTGCTGCAGACCGTGGCCAGCTTCCGCGTGCAGGGCGCGGCAGGGCAGCGGCAGGGAGCGGCGGCGCTGCACGCCGTCTAGGCCCGGCGGTTGCATCTGTCTTCCGTAGTATCTGCGTCGCCATATACGCGGTTGCGCCCGGCGCGTTTGGCCCGATACAGGGCCTGGTCGGCGCGTTCGACCAGGTCGCGCGGATCGTGCTCTTCGCCCGGTGCCTGCCACGCCACGCCGACGCTGATGGTGACGGTGGCCTCGGGGGCGGGCAGGGCAGCCGCTTCGACCGAAGCGCGGACCCGCTCGCCCAGGGCCATGGCGTGGGCGGCATCGGGCGAGGGCAGGGCAGCGATGAACTCCTCGCCGCCATAGCGGGCCAGCAGATCGTCACCCCGTTGCAGGCAGCCATCAAGAATGGCGGCGACCGACTGCAGGCGCTGATCTCCTTCCGGGTGGCCATAGGTGTCATTGAGGCGCTTGAAGTGGTCGATATCGATCATGAGAACGGCCAGGCCCAGACCTTGGCGCCGCGCGCGGCGGTGGGCCGCGCCAAGCGATTCATCGAAGCTGCGTCGGTTGCCCAGGCCGGTCAGTGGATCACGCCGTGCCAGTTTTTCCAGCTCGTCGCGCTGGCGCTGGATCTCCACCTGGCTCAGCACGCTGCGCAGGGCATAGCCGAGCAGGGAGCCGATGAAGCCGACCGTGGCCAGGGTCGGCTGCAGGCGCGCGACCAGAAGCGCCACCAGCATCAGCAGCAATGGCAGCATCAATGGTACGCCGGCATCGATGATGCGCCGCAGGCTGCGGGATACCTCCACTGTCGGGTAGCGACGATGGCTGCCCGCCAGGGTGGCCAGCAGCACGAACAGTCCACTGATCAGCAGGTCGCCCCAACTGCCGTCGGGCACCTGCGGCTGATAGGTATTGATGTAGAAGGCCAGCAGGAAGTAGCCCAGCGCGTAGATCGTCAGAGTCCGGAAAAAATCGCGGCGGTCCGGATCGTCCTCGGCCAGGAAACGGATCAGTGCGAAGCAGAACACCAGGCTGTTCTGCATGCTGCTCATGGTGTTCAGGCACTGCGTCCACAAGGCGGTGTTCAGCGGCGCCATGGCCCGCGCATGCAGGTAGTACAGCAGCCAAAGCAGGGCAATGATCCCGAGGTCCACCGCACGGACGTAGCGGTTCCCGCCACCCGGGCTTGCAGCGACGTAGGTCAAGGGGATCCGGTAGAACACGTACAGGATCAGTGCTGAGGCGGTCATCTGCGCAGGGGCCAGGCCGGCCACATTGCGGTACAGCAGGGCCAGCAGGGCCAGCGAGAACAGGCCCACGGCCGCGCCCAGCGTCCGCCATTTGCAGGCGGCCTGGTGGCTGTCACGTGCACGCCGCACGCAGGCCAGTGCAGCCAGCAGCGGTGCGGTGATCAGCATCAGGTAGGAGCCGACCGGGTCCTGCGGGCCGATAAAGGCAATGACGAGCGCGTGCGTAACCAGAAAAAACAGCGCCGCACGCAACGTCATGCATTCCCCCACCCCCAGCTCCGGCTGGGATCACGATAGGCAGAAGCACGTGAGGCTTGCAAGAAAAGTGTGCGCTGTGTCTATTTAAATACTTGCCGGAAGTCGCAGTTGCGTTCCTCTGTGTTGGCGCGGAGCCTGTGCCGCGGGCGTTCATCCAGAGCACGGGTGTCCCCACGTGGTCGAGGGTGCAGCCGCGCTTGGCCACGCCCGGCAGTGAGAAGCAGCGCGACCAGGGCGTCGTGTCATCCGCGTGAGGTGGACGCAGCCGTGCGGTCGGGATCTCGGGGAGCGAGGGCAGGGCGGGCGTTGGCATCGATCCCAGTTCCGGCGCCCGGCACTGGAAATGCAGAAGGCCAGGTCAGGGACCTGGCCTTTGATGCAGTGGTGCCGGTGAAAGGACTCGAACCTTCATGGGGTTACCCCCGGCTGATTTTGAGTCAGCTGCGTATACCATTCCGCCACACCGGCAGGCAGCGTGCGAGTGTAACCGAGGTCGGCAGGGCTTTCATAGAGGCAAGGCCAATCGGGGCGCTTCCTGTCGGCATCGGCTCTGTGGTGGCTATACTGCGCCGGCTTGAATGCCTCCAGGAGCGGTGCCGGATGACAGTGTTGCAGGACCTGAGGGTGCTGGTGGTCGAGAACGACGAGATGAGCGCAGCCTTGCTGCAGATGCAGCTGGTGCATGCCGGCGCGACCGTGGTCGGGTTGGCGGCGAGCGTGGCTGAAGCATTGCGCATGCTGGAAGACTCGGCCCCGGATGTGGCCCTGCTGGACTATCGCCTGGCCCGCAATGAGACCAGCGAGCCAGTGGCGGCAGCACTGTCGGCGCGCGGCGTACCATTCGTGCTCGCCACCGGAATGCTGGCTGAGCAGCTGCCCGAGTCGATGCTGGCCGGAGTACTGCTGGTCAAGCCGTATCTGTCGGCGGATCTGACCAGGGCGCTGGCCCGTGCGGTGGGTCGTTCCAGCGCAACGGCGTGAGAACGGCGCTTCAGCCGGCCTCCTCGTACACGTAGCGGATGTCCTCGCGGTCGTCGAGGACGCGGTACTGCCCGGCCAGGTTGTCCGGATCGGGATTGAGCCACGCATCCAGATGCTCCCTGCGGATCGGTATCACCCCGCGATCGTGACCTGCGGCGGCGACATCGCGTGGCGGGGTGTCGGTGATCGTGGCGAACGAGAGCAGGCGGCCTTCCGGTCCCTCCCATTCGGCCCAAAGGCAGGCCAGCAGCAGGTCACGTGGCGGATCGGGGCGGAACTCGAGCACCACGTCCTGTTCCTTCTCGTCGGCACCCAGCATCCGGCCGGCGATGGCATGGCGTGGGACGTGCTCATAGAACGCCTGCACCACCACGACGCCGTGGCGCAGGCCAAACGCACCGCGCCAATAGCCTTCCAGGCTGTCGCGCCTGGCGTTGTAGGTGCCGGGGTACAGGACATCGTTGCGCGCCGTCTTGTCCGGCAGCCGGCATTGGTAGCGCATCGGCTTGATCACGCGTTTGCCGCCATCGCTGACCATGACCGGTGCATAGGTGCCGGGAAAGATGCGGTTGTCGCGTGGCAGCAGCTGCACCCGGTGCAGGTCTTCCAGTCGGGCTTGCGCGCGGCCGATGCGGTTGCCGGCCACGCGCAGGTCGTTGCGGGCTTTCTGGGTGGGGCGGGTCGCCAGCGTGGCATTGGCGATATCGCGTCGCTCGCGCTGGCGGGCCAGTTCCGCTTCCAGTTGCTGCCGTTCCTGCGCATGCCACTGCTGGATTTTCGCGACGATATCGCGGCCCTGCTCGGTGCGCGCGCCGGCAAAGCCGTCGTCCATGGCCTTCGGGGTCTTCGGTCGCTTCTTGCCGGGATCGTGCGCGTACAGCTCGGCGAACTCTTCCAGCGACAGGATGGCACCGAATTCGCGCACCAGCTTGGCGTAGTCGGCGCGGATCAGGGCGGAGTAGCACATGGGAACTCTGCGGGCGTGGGTCGCAGCGGCTGCGACATGGATAAGGCAGGATAGCCCGACCTACAGGGAGATAGCGCATGAATGATTCCGTCGCCTGCCAGTTCCGCGACGCCGTGCCCACGGTTGAAGACTATTGCCAGCTGCGTGTACTGGCGGGCCTCAGTGCCAAGAGCCAGGAGGCGGCGGCACGCGCGCTGCCCAATACCCTGTATGGCGTGTGTGCCTACCAGGGCAACGAGCTGGTGGCGATGGGACGCATCGTCGGCGATGGCGGCTGCCACCTGCAGGTCTGCGATATCGCCGTGTTGCCGCGCCTGCAGGGGCAGGGCCTGGGCAAGGAGGTGATGCGTCGCCTGGATGGTTGGATGCAGGCCAACCTGCCGCCATCGGCATATGTCAGCCTTCTGGCAGATGGCGAAGCGCACCGTTTGTACGCGCGGTTTGGTTTCGCTCCCACCGCGCCTGCATCGATCGGGATGTACCGGCGGTTCTGAAGGCGGGTGGCGGTGAGGGCATCCACGCATGGCGTGGATCTACCCGGGCCCTGCAGTAGATCCACGCCATGCGTGGACAGGGCCTTCCCAGGAATCACAGGCAAAGAAAAACCCCGACCAGGGTCGGGGTTTTCAAGAATTGGCGTCCCCACGGGGATTCGAACCCCGGTCGCCACCGTGAAAGGGTGATGTCCTAGGCCTCTAGACGATGGGGACGCACGAAAACTTCAAGTTGTAGATGCTTCGACGGCCTAATGTCGAAGTGGTGGAGCCAAGCGGGATCGAACCGCTGACCTCCTGCATGCCATGCAGGCGCTCTCCCAGCTGAGCTATGGCCCCAGTGAAACTCCGGATGATCTGCCGGGAGCAGAGTCCGTTTTGAAACTGGCGTCCCCACGGGGATTCGAACCCCGGTCGCCACCGTGAAAGGGTGATGTCCTAGGCCTCTAGACGATGGGGACGCACGAAAACTTCAAGTTGTAGAACCTTCGACGGCCTAATGTCGAAAGTGGTGGAGCCAAGCGGGATCGAACCGCTGACCTCCTGCATGCCATGCAGGCGCTCTCCCAGCTGAGCTATGGCCCCGTGTTACCGAGCCGCCTATCATACCTGCGTGTTCACCTTTGTGGAAGCTTTTTTCGAGCTTTTTTCGTTTCGGTTCAACCGCGGCCACGGGGGCAGGGGAACCGCTACGCCACAACCTGAATGCCGGTAGGCGGTGAACAAAAAAGACCCGGTTATCGGCCGGGTCCTCATTGTTCGTGATGAGTGGCGTCCCCACGGGGATTCGAACCCCGGTCGCCACCGTGAAAGGGTGATGTCCTAGGCCTCTAGACGATGGGGACGCAATTCTCATCAATGTTCTTTAGCGACCTTTCGACGGCCTAATGCCGAAAGATTGGTGGAGCCAAGCGGGATCGAACCGCTGACCTCCTGCATGCCATGCAGGCGCTCTCCCAGCTGAGCTATGGCCCCACGTCGCTGAGGAGCGAAATAATAGCCTCGCCCCAGGGGGTTGGCAAGCATTTGTTGCACTTTTCTTCACGCGCGTTGCGACGCCGATATCAGTCCGCTGTCGCCTGCGCAGCGTCGTCGGTCAGCGCCGCCAGGATTGGGCACTGGTCCAGTGTGCCGTGGCCGGGGCAGGCGTCGACCAGCTGCGAAAGTGCGGTGTGCATGCGTTGCAGCTCCGTCATTCGCTGTGAGATGTCCTGCAGGCGTGCCTGCGCGGTATCGCGCACGCTGGCCATGTCCTGTGAGTGGTGATCGCTCAGTGCGAGCAGATCGCCGATCTCTTCCAGGCTGAAGCCCAGTGCCTTGGCGCGGCGGATGAATCGCAGCCGGCGCAGGTCCTGCTCGCCGAAGATGCGGTAACCGCCCGCCGAGCGGGCAGCGGTCGGCAGCAGCTGCTGCCGTTCGTAGTAGCGCACCGTATCGATCGGCACGCCCGCCTGGCGGGCCAGTTGTCCAATGTTCATGGCGGATTCCTGCGGATGCTGCCGGTCATTTTGAAGGATGGAGTCTGGTCGAGAGTCAAGGCTGGGTCCGGGGGCGCGCATTCAGGGCACTTTGCAACTTTCTTCATAGCCCCGCCGCTGGCCCAGTTCCTACCCTTCGCCTGAACCGGCCGTTCGATGGCCTGCAACGAAGCGAGGAGGGGCTGTGGAAGGATTCAGGAACGAAGGATTCGTCGAGATCGCGGTGGTCGAGTACCCCGGAGGTGATCCGTCCGCCGCCTCCGTTCTGGCCGAAATGGCGCACGTTGCCAATCGCCTGGCCCAGCAGCAGCGTCGGCCGTTCAAGCGGGTGCTGGTCACCCGCTGGATCGTGCCGGCCAGCCAGAGCGGTGTGCATCGTATTGCCGGTGCGGAAATGCTTGATGCGGCCATTCCGGCCGTGATTGCGGTTCCCGGCCAGATCAGTGCCGGCGCGTGCCTGCGCGCGGACGAGGTCCTGCTGGACTGGCTGCGCGCACACTACGACGGCGGCAGCCTGCTGGCCGCTGCCAGTGATGGCGTCAGCGTGCTCGCACGGGCAGGGTTGCTGGCGGGACGCACGGTCAGTGGCCCCGATCTGGGGCGCCATCCAGGCCTGCTGGCGCAGGCAGCGAGCTGGGTGCCGAGCGAGCGGGCACTGGTGGATGACGGCGACCTGCTGACGGTCGGTGGGGTCCAGGCCTGGCGCTTCCTGGGGCTGCGCCTGCTGTACCGGCTGCATGGGCAGGGCGTGGCCAGCGCGGTCGCGCAGCAACTGGGCATCACCGTGCCCGCCACGATCCAGCAGGATCTTGAACGCTTCAGTGCCAACTTCGCACATGGCGATCGTGATGTGTTGAAGGCGCAGCGCTGGCTGCACACCACGGCCGCACGCGGCGCCACGCTTGCCGCGATCTGCGAGGTTTCCGGGCTGGAGCCGCGCACGCTGCAGCGGCGGTTCCTCAAGGCCACCGGCCTGCGGCCGATCGAATACTGCCAACGGCTGCGCATCGCCAAGGCCCAGACCCTGTTGCAGCAGGGAGCAGGCATCGACGAGGTGGCCTGGGGCGTCGGCTACGCTGACCAGAGTGCTTTCCGCAGGTTGTTTCTACGCATCGTGGGCATGACGCCAGCCAACTATCGGCGTCACGTCAACAGCAAGCGCCGCGAGCGGCCGTTGATGCCATCGGTGGCGGGCAGCCTGCGTGGGCTGCAATCGCCGTCGGTGATGCAACACGGGCGAAGCGCGGCCTGACGGCGCCAACATCGTCGCGCTTGCAACCGGGGCGCGACACTTCGACCATGCAGTCAGTGGACGATTGAACAGGTGGTTTGATGTCGAGCGTTGGGCCGGTGCCGATGCCGGTGGTGTTGATTCTCGCGTGCGTTTTGCTGGCGATGGCTGTGGCTCGCCTGTGGTCACGCAGGAAGGACGGCATGCCGCTGCCTTCTGCACCCAGCATGGTTCTGGACATGTTGCTGGTCGGCCTGCTGTGCGGCCGCATCAGTTTCGTAGCCTTGAACTTCACGCTGTACCGCGAGGCGCCGTGGGGCATTCTGCAGATTGCCGATGGCGGTTATCACCTGGTGATCGTCCTGGTTGCGGGATTGGCATGGGGGCTGTGGCGACTACGCCCGTGGCGGGCGTTACGCATGCCCGTGCTGGGCGCGTCGTTGGCAGGGGTGCTGCTGTGGGCGGGTGGCAGCCAATTGCTGTCCGCATGGCAGGCGCGGCAGATGCCCCTGCCAGCAGTGCAGGTTGCTGACCTGGAGGGGGGCAGGGTTGATCTGCAGCAGTTCCGTGGCAAGCCACTGGTGTTGAACCTCTGGGCCAGCTGGTGTGGTCCCTGTCGACGCGAGATGCCGGTATTGGCAGCCGCGCAGGAGGCGCATGCGGAGGTGCGGTTCGTGTTCCTCAATCAGGGTGAAACCCTCGACGAGGTCCAGGGTTTTATTACGCGCGAACGCCTTGTGCTGGACAACGTATTGCTGGACGGCGACGCTGCGGCTTCTACGGCGCTGGGCGTGCAGGCCTATCCCTCGACCCTGTTCTTCGACGCGGAAGGGCGCCTGCGAGAGCTGCACCTCGGCGAACTGACGGCAGCCGGTCTTGAACACAAACTGCGTCGGCTGCGGTAGCCTGCGCGGGCATCTCACTACGGAGTTCCCATGTTGTCGACTTCCCTGCGCGCCGCCCCCGCGGTGCTGTTGCTGCCGGTCCTGCTGGCATTGGCCGCCTGCAGCCAGGCACAGACGCCGCCGGGCAAGAGCGCTGCGCCACCGGCCGCGAGCGCCGCAGCTGCTGCCAACAAGGGCGACCGCCCTGCGGTGCTGAAGGGCATCGAGAAGCACGGTTTCGAGGTCGTTGCCGAGTTCGATGCCCCCGAAGGCCTGCGGGGCTTCGCTGGCGTGGTCGGTGGCCAGCAGCCGGCGGCGGCCTATGTCACTGCCGATGGCAAGCACGTACTGGTCGGCAGTCTGTTCGACGCGGAAGGCAATGATGTAGCCGCAGAGGCGGTTGAGAAGCTGGTCGCCTCGCCGATGTCCGCCAGGATGTGGAGCAAGCTGGAAGCCAGCGCGTGGGTGCCTGACGGCAAGGCCGATGCGCCACGCGTGGTCTACACCTTCAGCGATGCCAATTGCCCTTACTGCCACAAATTCTGGGAGGCGGCGCGTCCGTGGGTGGATGCAGGCAAGGTACAACTGCGCCACATCATGGTCGGCGTCATCCGTGAGGACAGTCCGGCCAAGGCGGCAGCGATCCTCTCCGCGCGTGACCCGAGCGCGGCCCTGCTTCAGAACGAGCACCAGTTCGACCGTGGCGGCATCAAGGCCCTGCCGAGCATCAGCCGCGATATCGCGGGCAAGCTCGACGCCAACCAGGTGCTGATGGTCGAGATGGGGTTCCAGGGCACGCCGGGTATCCTGTTCCAGGATGCGCAGGGCCAGGTGCAGCGCCGCGCCGGTCTGCCGCAGGGGGATGACCTGCAGACGGTGCTCGGCCCGCGCTGATCTGAGCCTGCATCATGATGTCGACCACAGGCCCGCATGGTGACGTGCGGGCCTGTTGCGTTCCAGGCCCCAGGCGAACACAACCGCTTGCGCATGGGCTGTTCGTCGTCACGGCTGAATCGTGACTGAGATCAAACATCACGCCTTGATTCCAATCAAGGCCAAAAACGACAGGCGGACTAGCCTGTGACGCATGGAATACAGCGTCAACGCGCCATGGATGCCGCGCCGCGGCTGCCCGGATGCGGGCAGGTCGGCACAGCCATTCACGACACTCTCACTCCCTGATTGTTACCCAGACTGCTGCGGTCGCCACCTCTCTGGCTGCGCGGCCTTGATGGAAGCGACATGGATAGAGGCAGGGCAGTGTCATTGTCCTGTTGTCTGCCGCGTGCAGGCTGACTGGTGTCGTCGACGCAGTACCCGCATTTCCAGCAACGGCAACGCGAGGCCAGGGCGGCGCATGCGTGCGCTCCGGAACCGTGATGCGAGTGTTCGTCCGGGGAGGATGCAATGCGTATGGCGGTACTGAATCTGGCATGTCTCGGGGCACTGGCGGTCATGCCGGCGTACGCGCAACAGGGTGATGCGCAGGATGCGCAGGCATTGCGGCGTGAGATTGCCGCCATGCGCCAGGCGCTGGAAGGCATGCAGCAGCGGTTGGATCGGCTGGAGCAGCGGGATCATGCGCCTGTGCAGGCGCAGCCGCAGGCACAGGCGAAGCCCGGAGCGTTATCTTTCGCCCCCACAGCGGCCACGACGGGGGTGATCCATCCCACCCAGGTGCCGGGTGTCGCCCAGCCCGTATTGCCACAACGCGATTCGGTCGCCGATCCATCCACGGCGGCATCGCGTCCGGACAGTGCCGCGGGCCCGACCGATCCCGATCTGAAGGGGTTTTTTGCCATTCCCGGCACTGATACGGTGATCCGCATCGGCGGCTATGCCAAGTTGGATGCCATCGCGGATTCCCGCGCAGCCGGTGACGAGGACCAGTTCATTCCTTCGTCGATGCCGGTCGGTGGCAGCCACCGTGACGTGTCCAACTTCAACATCCACGCCAAGCAGACCCGCTTCAGTTTCGAGGCGCGGCGCCCGACCACGCACGGCAACCTCCGCTTCTACCTGGAAAACGACTTCTTCGGCAGCAGCGATGGCTACGAATTCCGCCTGCGTCACGCCTATGGCCAGCTCGGCAACACCTATGCCGGCTATGGCTATTCCAGTTTCATGGATCCGGACAGCCTGCCCGACACGCTGGATTTCGCTGGTCCAGGCGGCGCGGGCTATCTGCTGGTGGCCGGCATCCACCACAGCTTTGCGCTGGGCAAGGGCAACACCCTGACCGTCGCCGCCGAAGATCCGAAGACCGAACTTGCCGGTGCCAGCGAAGAGCGCGCTGCAGTGAACCGTCTGCCGGACGTGACCGTCACTGCGCGCATGGAACGCGACTGGGGCCACCTGCAACTGGGCGCAGTGGCACGCAGCCTGGCATACGACGGTGACAACGAGCGCGACCGGCGCATGGCTGGCGGCGTGCAGTTGAGCGGCTCGGCGTCGGTGGGCGAGCGCGACCTGCTGTTGTTCGGTGCGCTGGGAGGGCGCGGTCTCAGCCGCTATACCGCCGACCTGACCGGCTCCGGGCTGGACGCGGTGGTCGGTGCCGATGGCCGCCTCGACGCGTTGGACCTGCACGGCGGCTTCGTCGGCTATACCCACTACTGGTCCGAGCTGTGGCGATCGAACCTGATCTTCGGCCAGTTGACCCTGGAGCGGAATGCCGCACTGGCGGCCGATGCCTTCCGGCAGAGCCGGTACGGCGTATTCAACCTGATCTGGAGCCCCGCGCCGTCGTGGACGATGGGCATGGAGCTGCTGTACGGCCGCCTGGAACAGCAGGGCGGCGCACGCGGCGACACGGTCCGGGTGCAGGGCAGCCTGCAATACAACTTCATCAAATAGGCGCCAGCGGTCGTAAGCCAGCGCAACCGTCCCCACGCCCGGTGCTGCCGGGCTCATGCCAGTACCGGAGATCGTCATGGCAGAAGCAAAGAAAATCGGGGTGGTCGGAGCCACCTTCCTCGTCGCCGGCAACATGATGGGCTCAGGCGTGTTCCTGCTGCCGTCCAGCCTGGCCAAGATCGGTACCGCCTCGATCTGGGGCTGGCTGATCACCACCGCCGGTGCGCTGCTGCTGGCCTTCGTGTTCGCCAAGCTGGGCAAGCTCGCCCCAAAGGCGGGCGGTCCCTATGCCTACGCGCGCGACTGGTTCGGGCCGTACATGGGCTTCCAGACCAACACCATCTACTGGTTCGCCAACTGGATCGGCAACGTCGCCATCCCGATCGCAGCGGTGGGCTATTTCAGCTATTTCTTCCCGATCCTGTCCGAGCCACTGGTGCGTTGCATCGCGGTGCTGGTGCTGGTGTGGGCACTGAGCTTTGCCAACGTGATCGGCCCGGCCTTCGTCAGCCGCGTGCAGACGGTCACCACCAGCTTTGCGTTGGTGCCGATCCTGGGCATCGCCATTTTCGGCTGGTTCTTCTTCGATGCCGACATCTTCAAGGGCGCCTACAACGTGTCTGGCGAGTCGAACTTCGGTGCGATCTCGAGCGCCGCGGCACTGACCCTGTGGGCCTTCATCGGCGTCGAGTCTGCATCGGTGACTGCCGGTGTGGTCGAAAATCCGGAGAAGAACGTCGCCCGCGCGACGCTGGCCGGCGTGTTCCTGGCTGCCATTGCCTACATCGCCAGTTCCTCGGTAATCATGGGCATGGTGCCGAACGCGGAACTGCAGGTGTCCGACGCACCGTTCGCGTTGGCCGCGGCCAAGGCCGTCGGTGGCTGGGGCGGTGCACTGGTCAGCCTGTGCGCGTTCATCGGCGCGGCCGGTTCGCTGGGTGGCTGGATCCTGCTGACCGCGCAGAGTGCCAAGGCGGCCTCCGATGATGGCCTGTTCCCGAGCATCTTCAGCAAGACCAACAAGGACGACGTGCCGGTCAAGGGCGTGCTGATCGTGGCCGTGCTGATGACCCTGGCAGTGCTGGTCACGTCCACCTCGGAAACCGCATC
The DNA here is from genome assembly GCF_049384845.1 of Stenotrophomonas sp. CASM101. Taxonomy (NCBI): domain Bacteria; kingdom Pseudomonadati; phylum Pseudomonadota; class Gammaproteobacteria; order Lysobacterales; family Lysobacteraceae; genus Stenotrophomonas; species Stenotrophomonas sp. CASM101. The sequence continues at coordinate 224,508 of NZ_JBMRFR010000004.1, forward strand.
GGCCCAGTTCGACGTGATCACGTCGGCGGCGGTGGTGCTGACCCTGCTGCCCTACATCTACTCGTGCGTGGCCTGCTACTTCGTGGTCGAGCGCTCGCACACCCTGGTCCACACCGGTGCGTTCTGGACGCTCACCAGCCTGACCGTCGTGTACTGCCTGTGGGCGATCTACGGCTCGTCGGGAACCATCGTGCAGTACGCCTTCCTGTTCGTGCTGTTCATCACCGTGTTCTATCCCTTCTTCAGCGAGGAGCGCCGCCAGCAGCGGCAGCGCGCCCGCGAGGCATCGGCCATCAGCGCCGGCGCCCGGCATTCCTGAGTTCGACAAGGAGAATCGACGTGTACTTCAAGTCCCTGGACTATCCGGTCATTGTCATCGACAACGACTACGAGTCGCCGCGCATCGGCGGCATCCTGATCCGTGCGCTGGTGGAAGAGCTGCGCAGCAATGACCAGCGCGTGCTGTGCGGGCTGAACCTGGATGATGCCCGGGCCGGCGCCCGCACCTACGTGGCGGCCTCGGCGGTGCTGATCTCGATCGACGGCAGTGAAGAGGTGGATGGCGAGTTCCAGCGCCTGACCGCTTTCCTGCGCGAGCAGAGCGCGCGCCGCGCCAACCTGCCGGTGTTCCTGTACGGCGAGCGCCGCACCATCGAGAAAGTGCCGAGCAAGCTGCTCAAATACATCCACGGCTTCATCTTCCTGTTCGAAGACACCAAGAGCTTCATCTCGCGGCAGGTGATGCGCGCGGCCGAAGACTACATGAAGAACCTGCTGCCCCCGTTCTTCAAGGCGTTGATCCACCATGCGGCCGAGTCGAACTACTCCTGGCACACGCCGGGCCATGCCGGCGGTGTGGCGTTCACCAAGTCACCGGTGGGCCGTGCATTCCACCAGTTCTACGGTGAGAACACCCTGCGCAGCGATCTGTCGATCTCGGTGCCGGAGCTGGGCTCACTGCTGGATCACACCGGCCCGATCAAGGATGCCGAGGAAGAGGCGGCGCGCAACTTCGGTGCCGACCATACCTTCTTCGTCACCAATGGCACCTCCACCGCCAACAAGATCGTCTGGCATGGCACGGTGGCGCGCGGCGACGTGGTGTTCGTCGACCGCAACTGCCACAAGTCGCTGCTGCATGCGTTGATCATGACCGGCGCGGTACCGGTGTACTTCACCCCCAGCCGCAATGCACACGGCATCATTGGCCCGATCAGCCTGGATCAGTTCACGCCGGAATCGTTGCAGCAGCGCATCGCCGCCAATCCGCTGGCCAGCAAGGCCTATCAGGCTGGCTCCAAGCCGCGCATCGCGGTGGTGACCAACTCGACCTACGACGGCCTGTGCTACAACGCCGAGAAGATTGCCGACGAAATCGGCAGCGCGGTCGATTTCCTGCATTTCGACGAAGCCTGGTACGCCTACGCCGCGTTCCATCCTTTCTACGAGAACCACTACGGCATGGCCAAGGGCAAGCCGCGTGAGCAGGATGCGATCATCTTCACCACGCATTCCACCCACAAGCTGCTGGCGGCGTTCTCGCAGGCGTCGATGATCCACGTGCGCAACTCGGCGCAACGGAACCTGGATGCCGAGCGCTTCAACGAGTCGTTCATGATGCATACCTCGACCAGCCCGCATTACGGGGTGATCGCGGCCTGTGACGTGGCCTCGAAGATGATGGAAGGCGATGCCGGCCGCTCGCTGGTGCAGGAAATGCATGACGAGGCGATTGCCTTCCGCCGCGCGATGCTGCATGTCCGCGATGACCTGGGGCGCGACGACTGGTGGTTCAGCGTATGGCAGCCGACCAGGCTCGAGCGCAGTCTGGACAAGGGCGATACGCCGGCGCCGATGGTGGCCAAGCGCGAAGAGTGGTACCTGCAACCGGACGCACACTGGCACGGCTTCGAGAACCTGGTCGACGACTATGTGCTGATCGACCCGATCAAGGTGACCCTGCTGACCCCAGGCCTGGCGATGGACGGCAGCATGGGCAAGCTGGGCATCCCTGCGGCGGTGCTGAGCAAGTTCCTGTGGGGCCGCGGCATTACCGTGGAGAAGACCAACCTGTACTCGGTGCTGTTCCTGTTCTCGATGGGCATCACCAAGGGCAAGTGGAGCACGCTGGTCACCGAACTGATGGCATTCAAGGAACTGTATGACCGCAACGCGCCGCTGAGCCAGGCACTGCCCACGCTGGCGGCTGATTATCCGAACGCGTACGCCGGTTGGGGCCTGCGCGACCTGTGCGACGCGCTTCATTCGTTCAACCAGGAATTCGCCGTGGCCAAGGTGATGCGCGAGATGTACGTGGATCTGCCGACACCGGTGATGACCCCGGCCGACGCCTACAACCACCTGGTGAAGGGCGAGATCGAGCGGGTCGATATCGAGCAGATCAGTGGCCGTATTGCGGCGACCATGCTGGTTCCGTACCCGCCGGGCATCCCGACCATCATGCCGGGCGAGCGCTTTGGCGACAGCGATGAGCCGATCATCCAGTCGCTGCGCATCGCCCGTGAGCAGAATGCCCGCTTCCCGGGCTTCGAGTCGGACGTGCACGGGCTCATCATCGAGCACGACGGCGACGTGACCTCGTACAAGGTGGAGGTACTGAAGGCCTGACCGGCGACGGTCGGCCCTTCGGCGAACGATGGATACCGCGCGCGAGCAACGCATCCTGAAGTTCTCGATCGGGGTCACCATCGCGGTCAGCGTGGTCGGCTTCAGCGGTGGCCTGCTGGTGGGATCGCAGGCCATCCTGTTCGACGGCGTGTACAGCCTCGTCGACGTTGCGTTGACCCTGGTGTCGCTGTCGGTACTGCGGCTGGTGGCGCGGGAACAGAGCCCGCGCTTCCAGTACGGCTACTGGCACCTGGAACCGATGGTCGAGGCACTGGGCGGGGTGATCCTGTCGCTGGCCTGCGTGTATGCGCTGGCCAACGCCGTGATCGGCTTGACCACGGGCGGGCACGAGGTGAAGTTAGGGCCCGCGCTGTGGTGGGCGGCATTGCTGAGTGCCAGCAACCTGGCGATGGCGGCGTTCGTCGCCCAGCGGGCGCGGCGCCTGCGCTCGGCGCTGTTGTGGCTGGATGTACGGGGCTGGCTGCTGGGTGGGTTGATGAGCCTGGCGGTAGTGCTGGCCTTCATACTGGCCCTGGTCCTGCATGGCGGTGAGTGGCACCACTGGGTGCCGTATCTGGATTCGATCGTGCTGGCGTTGATCAGCCTGGCGGTATTGCCGGTCCCGGCGCGCAGCGCGTGGAAGGCCATGCGTGAAGTGCTGCAGGTTGCGCCGGACGATCTGGACCGGCGCGTGCAGCAGGTGATGCAGGCGTTCGTGGCCGAGCGTGGCTACCTCGGTTTCACCAGCCACGTGGCGAAGATGGGGCGGATGCGCTTCATCGAGATCCATGTGCTGGCTGATCCGGCCACGCCGCTCGGCTCAGTGGGGGAGGTCGATGCGATGCGCGACGAGATCGCCGTGCGGCTGGACGCGCGGGGCAGCACGTTCTGGCTGACCATCGATTTCACTGCCGATCCGGCGTGGACGTGAGCCGGGATCTACACGTGGGCGCGATCGTTGCGCGTGGCGGACCGGTCTGTTGCACCGGATCTGTTTGACCTGAACCAATGTTTAGGTCGCAGACTGGCTCGCATCCCCCACGAGGCGCGCGGCATGAACCTGTTGACCACCCCGGGCCTCGGCCATGGCCTGCTGGAACTGTTCAATCCTGCGGGGCTTTACGATCCTTCGGCCAACGGCTACTCGCACGTGGCGGTGGTGCGCCTGCCCGCGCGGGTGATCCATATTGCCGGGCAGGGCGGTGAGGATGCCAATGGCCATCTCTCCCCCGGTTTCGAGGAACAGGTCGGGCAAGCGCTGGACAACCTGGAGATCGCGCTGCGCTCGGCGCAGGCCAGCCTGGCTGATGTGGCGCGGTTGCGCATCCTGGTGGTCGACCACGACGAGGACCGGCTGGGCATCATCGCCCATCAGGTGCGGCGGCGCTGGCCGAACCGCTCGGCGCCCACCTGCACGCTGATCCCGGTGCCGCGGCTGGCGCTGGACGGCATGCTGTTCGAGATCGAGGCGGAGGCTTATGCCGCCTAGCGCAGGTAGTACTCCACCGGCACCACCAGCTCCTGCGGTGCCTTCAGTTCATCTGGAATGCGCGGCAGCGGCTGCGCGCGACGGAAGGTCTGCAGCGCTGCGTCATCCAGCATCGGCTGGCCACTGGACTGCTCCAGCCGCAGCGCCAGCAGGCGACCTTCGCGGTCGATGCTGGCCCTGACCCACGCAGTGCCCTGCTGCCGGCGCGAGCGCGCGGCGGCAGGGTAGTAGCGGTAACGCTCCAGCCGCGCCATCAGGCGGGCTTCCCACTGGTCGCTGGCGGCGCCGGCCTGGAAGTCTGCCGGTGGTGCGTCTGGAGCGGGCGGCGCGGCCGTGATCGATGCCGGTGCGGGACTGGCATCGGTCGCGGCCGCAGGCGGGGCGACCGGCAGCGGCTTTCGACCCGTCCCGCTTGTTTCGCTGGCGGCCAACTCGCCCTCGTGCGCAGCGGTGGGTTTTGGCGGCGGGGGCGACTTTGCCGGTTGCGACGCACGCGCGTGCTGCGCCTGGCTGGGGGTATCGGCCTGGCGCTCCTCCACGGGCTGCGGGGGCGTGGCCGGTGCCAGCAGGCGCAGGCTGATGCGCACGTCCTGTTCCGGTGGCGGGAGCATGGGCGGCGTCGCGACCCAACCCAACAGCAGCAGGGGCAGCAGGTGCAGGCCGATGGTGATGGCAATCGCCTGCCAGTGTTGGCCGCGTTCACTCATCGGCCAGCACCCACAGCAGGTCGGCATCAATCGCATCGACGGTTTCACCCGGCGAGGCCAGTGCGATCACCAGCGCAGGCGTACCCGGTGACAGGTACCCCGGTACCCCGGTACCGCGCAGGACGTGCCACCGGCCCGCCACCAGCAGCGCTGGCGCGGGCGCATCGACCAGTACCTGCGCCATGCGCGTGTCGCGGCCCTGCTGCACGGCCAGCATCCCATCCAGCATCGGTGCCGCGTCTGCATGCTGGGCCAGCACCACCGCCGACAGGCGCTGGCGGGCATCGGCCACCGGGAACTGCACGTCCTCAGTGGAGGCGAGCAGCAGGTTGACCTCGGCACGCGACAGGTTGCCGCCGAACAACGGCGTGCCTGCATCGGCAGCATCCTTGACCAGCCCGCCATAAGCGGCCCACGGCCAGCGCGCATCCCAGTCCAGCAGCTCCTGCAGGCGTGCATCTTCGGCCCGGTTGCCCTTCGCCAGCCAGCGCTGCACCCGCTGCAGGCGTGGCTGGCGCTCGCTGGCGATCATTTCCAGCACCAGTGAACCCTGCGGACGCCGCCGCTGCAGGGCCTGCAGCAGCCAGCGCTGGGCGGCATGGTCTCCGGCGAGGTCGTGGCGTTCACCCAGCAGCAGCCGCTGGGCGTCCGCCGCACGCGTCACGAATGCGGTTTCGTCCAGGCGCTGGCCGTTGGCCAGGTCGATCACCGTGCCAGGCATCGGCTGCGCGCTGGCCATTGCGGCCAGCGCGAGCAGGCACAGCGGCAGCCAGGGGCGGCTAGAACGCCACGTTGACGCCCATCGAGACGGTACGGCCACGGCCGTTGCCGCGGTCCAGGATCGGGCTGAAGATGCTGTCGATCGAGGCATTGTTGTCATAGGCTTTGTTCTGCAGGTTTTCGATGTTCAGCCACAGCGTGGTGTTGGCCTGGGGCCTGAAGCTGGCGTAGAAGTCCAGCAGCACGCCGGTGCCGCCGGTCTTGCGGGTCTGGAAGAAGTCGTAGCCTTCCTCGGTCGGCCCCGAGTACTCGGCGCGCAGGCCGGCCTGCACGCGCTGCTGCCACCAGCGGCCGCCCACGTCCAGCGTCCAGTAGCGGTCGGGCAGGGCGGTGATGTCTTCCAGGTTGACGAATTCGATGGCGGGCGCACTGGTACGCGAGCGGGTCCAGCTCAGCGTGGCGTGGTAGCGCTCGCTGGCGTAATGCGCTTCCAGTTCGATACCGCGCATGCGAACCACGCCGGGGTGGTTCATCCAGCGCGTGGTGGTGCTGAAGTCGTCCACGTCCAGTGCATCGGTCCAGGCAGTGAGTTGCAGATCGCCGTCGATCGGCACCACGAACGGTTCCACTTCCGGCGGATGCACGATCAGCAGGTACTGCGGCTTGATGTAGTCGCGGATGCGGTTGTCGAAGCGGGTGACCCGCAGCTGCGCCAGGTCGCCGTCGACCAGCAGCGAGGAGGCGCTGAGGTTGGCGCCGAACTGCAGGTTGCGCGATCGCTCACGGCGCAGGAACGGGTTGGCGCCAACGCCATCGGCATCACTCATGCCTTCCAGCGGGATCTTCTCGAAGAACATCTCCTGCACGCGCGGCGGACGCGACGTCCGCGAGACCTCGGCGAACAGCTGCAGCCAGTCAGTGGCCTGCAGTGAAACCGCCAGGCTCGGGCTGAGTGCGCGCTCGCTGCGCCGCACGCCGATGCCGCCGCCATTGATCTCCGCGCACTGGCCGGGGATATCCGAGCACACCGGGATGTGGCCACGGATGCCGAACCGGTCCTGGCGCAGGCCGGCAGTCAATGCGTAGATGTCGTACTGCAGCTCCAGCGTGCTGAACATGCTGTCCAGCTGGCTGCGACCTTGCGGGTTGGCACCGCGCAGGTTGGGAGTATCGGCCACAAAGATGTCCGATTGGTGCTTGAGGCCGGTGTTCCAGCGCGCCTGCAGTGCCCCGATGTCGAAGCGGCTGGTGTTGTCCACGGTCCAGCTGTTCAGGCTGCTGTGGGTGCGGCGGCCGATGTAGCTGGAATCCTCCACCGGGGGGTAGAACAGCCGGGTCTTGTTGCTGGCAAAAGTCGCGCGCAGGTCGATCCACGGCGAATAGGGCGTGTAGCGGTAGCTGGCGCGTTGGTTGCGCGCGGAAATCTGCCACGGATAGTTGTGGTAGAAGTCGTTTTCGTAACGCATGTGGCTCAGGTCCAGCCGGTGCTGGTCGCTGGGCTGCAGGCGTGCTTTCAACAGCCAGCTGCTGGGCTGCTGGCTGCCCGGGTCGGCGTTGTTCTTCTGCCCACGCGCGGTCGCGTATTCGCTGCTGCGGCTGCTGCTGGCAGCGGCCAGCAGGCCGAACTGGCGGTCGCCACCCTCTTCACTGTGGCGCCAGGCACCGGCGAAGGTACGGCCGCTGCCGTAGCCGTTGTTGCCGTGGCGATAGCCTGCACGCAGGCCCCGGCCACGGCCCTCACCGAGCAGATCGTCGATATCCAGCGTACGGAAGTTGGCACTGCCGGCCAGCGTGCCCGCACCATCACCACCGACGACCGCACCGCGTTGCACGTCCACGCCGGCCAGCAGGAAAGGATCGACATAGGCGAACGGACCGCCCGAGCCATGCCCGGCATTGTTGCGGAAGGTCTGGGTGACACCGTCGATCATGGTGTTGACCCGGCCGGCACCGGTCATGCCGCGGATGTTGACCTGCAGGCCCGGCTGGCTGCGTGAATGGAAGCTGTGGGTGCCGGGCATCGAGCGCAGCAGGCTGTTGCCTTCCTGGCGTTCGGCCATCGCCACGCGCTCGCTGCCGACCGAGGGCGCAAAGCCATCGCGGGTGGCCGGTACATACTGGCTGGCGCCGCCCCCCGGTGCCTGGCCGTGCGCGGTAGTGCCCTGCACCCGCAGCGGGCCGGTGCGACGGCTGCCATCGGCGCGTTCAGCCGGCGCCGGTTCCAGGGCGGCGCGGCGCGCATCGACGAAGCGCGGTCGCAGGCCGCTGCCTGCCAGCAGGCGCGACAGGGCCTGCGCATCGTCGAAGTCACCGCGCAGAGCAGGGGCCGAATGCCCGGCAGGCAGCGCCGCGCCTATCACCAGGTCGACACCGGTCAGCCGGCTGTAGGCGTCCAGCGCGGCCGCCAGCGGCTGGGCGGGCAGATCGTAGGTGCGTGTGGCGGTCTGTGCGTGGGCACTGCCGGGCAGCAGCGGAAGGGCGCTGGTGCAGGCCAGCGACAGGGCAAGGACAAGGGGGCGGGGGCACAGCATCGGGGGCTCCAGGGGCTGACGCAGAACGTCGTCATCCTGGGTAGACGCCGTCGCAGGCCGGATGTCAGGGTCCACCACGCTGCTCCCTGCGTGGCGGCAGCCACACCTGTATGCCCGCGCCGAGGCGCAGCACACGCACCTGCAGTTGCGTGGCCAGCTGGTCGCGATTGCGGGCTGCACCGTCGGCACTGCCGAGCAGGGTGACCGGCTGCTGGCGCAGCTGCTCGCCGACGACCCACGTATGTCCGCCATGCCAGCGGTCCAGGCCCTGCGTGACGGCGGCCAGCGGGGCCGAGACCCAGTGCAGGCGCCGCTCGCGCCAGGCCAATGTTCCGGGGGCAGCCGTTGTTGCATGGGCTGTTGCCTGCCCATCGAAGCGCAGCTGCTCGCCGTCGTCGGCCAGCATGCTGACGTTGCCGCTGTCCACGCGCACGCGATGCTCGGTAACGGTGACCACACTGCTGTTGCCCTGCACGGCAAGATCGAATGCGGTCCCCAGTGCAGTGACGGTGCCCTGTGGGGTATGCACCTGGAAGGGCCGGTCGGCATCGGCGGCGACCTGGAACCAGGCCTGGCCGCGCTGCAGCTGGAGCTGGCGGCGCTGCCCATCGATGCGCACCTTCACTTCGCTGCCAGGTGACAGCAGGACATGCGAACCATCCGGAAGAGTTTCCTCGCGGATCTCGCCAGCGGCTGTACGCAGTACCTGCGCCACCGGCGGCGAGGCATGGCGGCTGTAGAGACCCAGCGCACACAGCAACAGAACCGCAATGCCGGCTTCGCGCAGTCGACGGCGTTGCCTGCGCTGCTGTTGCCGCTGCAGGCTGGGCAGCGTCGCGCCTGCCTGCCACAGGTACTGCAGATACTGGTACTGCGCGGCGTGTCGGGGGTCGGCCTGGTACCACTGGTCGAACGCGTTCTCGTCGCGGTCACCGTCGTGCCCGTCCAGCCACCAGCGTGCGGCTTCGCGCGCGATCGCGTCCTGGCTCATGCGCCGGGCACCTGCTGCAGGGCGACGAGGGCGCGCAGCAGATGGCCGTGCGCGGTCTGCCGGCTGATCCCCAGCTGGCGCCCGATCTCGGCCAGCGCCAACTGTTCCACACGGGCCAGCAGGAACACCTGGCGCGAGCGTGGCGGCAGCGCGGCGATGATCGCGTCGAGGTGGCGCAGTTGTTCGGCGTCGAGCAGTCGCTGCTCGGGCAGCGGCGCAGGATCGGCGATGGCATTCAACTGCGTGTCATCCAGCACCTCTTCGCGACGGCGCTGGCGTTGCCGGTAGTGATCGGCGATCAGGTTGTGGGCGACGCGGTACAGATAGGCGCGGCCATTGCTCAGCAGGCCACTGGTGGCGACTTTGACGACACGCAGCCAGGTTTCCTGGACGACGTCATCAGCGTCGCTGCGTTGCGGGAGTTTGCGGCGGACATGGGCGTGCAGCGGCCGGTAATGGGCTGCGCACAGCTGCGCGACATCCGTCGGTTCGACAGGCGTGGACACGGGGCGGGCGACAACTGGGAAAGGGAACAGCCCGCGGCGGCAAGGGCAGCGGCTGCACCTTACAGCAAAAGAGAATCATTTGCATCTATGGCATGAGGCGCAGTACACATGGGCCACCGCAGCGTCAGCGCGGGCGGTAGTCGCAGTGGATCTGCAGGGCTTCGGTGGGGTTGCGATGCAGCTCGAAGCCGCAATGCTGCAGGCTGCGCTTCACCTGCGCGACCGCTTCGGCATGATGGGCGACGCGACGATCCTGCCAGCGCGGTGGGGTGAATACGCCCAGAGGCAGCAGTCGCAGCCGCTTGCCGTGCAGTACCAGTGAGACATCGATATGACGGCCATCGATGTCGTGGCCGTTGGCACCGAAGATGGCATCGATCTCATCGCGGCGCTGCGGGTAGCAGGTGCGGAACACTGCAATGCCGAGCCGTCGCACCACGCGGCGGAAGCCACCGAGACGGCTGTGGCTGGGTTCGAAGCCACGAGTGAGCAGCAGGCGCAGCCCGGCAGGCAGCATTGCCTGCGCGTCGAGCAGGCGTTGCAGTACCTCTTCTTCCAGTTGGATACGGGTGGAGGGCCAGCGCGGGGCGATGAGCAGTCCGTGGTGGCTGCCGCGTTGCAGGGTCAACATGGTGGAAGGTTGGCATGCCGGAATGCCGTCGGGTAGCAAACCTGTTCTCCCGTCGGATGCCGACCAGCGGCCGGCACTACCATCGTCGGGTCAGATGTCGCGGTACTGGATCTGCGAAGCCAGTACGCGCAGGCCATCGGCATTGCTGGACAGGATGCGCTCTTCGCTGACCCCTTTCTGCCGTTTCAGCTGGAAGCCCTGATCGGCAGGCAGCTGTGCGGCGATGGCGTCCATGCGTTGCAGGGCATCGGGGCCGCTGCAGTCGAAGTGGCCCCAATGGGCACCATCGCGGTGGATCTGCAATCGGTAGTTCATTGTGGTGTCTCCGGCAGGTCCTGCAGCCAATGGTCGAACATCGCGGTGGCGGCCGCTGCCAGCGGTGCGCCATAGCGACGCGCCTGCGCGCGCAGGTCGTTGGGATCGATGCCGGCCTGGGCCAGCTCCAGCGTGTGGCCGATCAGCCAGCGCTCGAACTGGCGGGCGTCCAGTTCCGGATGGCATTGCAGGGCCAATGCGTGGCTGCCGATGGCGAACGCCTGGTGACGGCAGGCCGGCGTACTGGCCAGGCGGCGTGCATCGGCCGGAAGTTCGAACGCCTCACCATGCCAATGCAGTACCGGAATGCCCTGCAGGGACTGCAGCGGAGAACGCTGGCCTTCATCGGTCAGCAGCAGTGGCGCAAAGCCGATTTCCTTGCCACCACTGGGAGCGACACTGGCACCGAGTGCGCGCGCCATCAGCTGTGCACCCAGGCAGATGCCGAGGGTGGGCCGCTGCCGCTGCAGCCGGCGCTGCAGCAGGGCAATGCTGTCGTTGACGAAGGGGTAGGTCCCTGTGTCATTGGCACTGATGGGACCGCCCAGCACGACCAGCAGGTCGGCGGTTTCGGCGCCATCGAGCGCATCGACGCCGACCTGCAGCAGCTGCAGTTGCCAGCCCAGCGCCAGCAGCAACGGTTTCAGGGTGCCGAGGTCTTCAAAGGCAACGTGTTGCAGGACAACCGCGTGCTTCATGCCGGTGCTCCGCTGTTCGGCCAGTAGAAACTGTCCGGGGTGGCACGGGCACCGAAGATGGCCTGGCCGACGCGGACCACGGTGGCACCTTCCTCGATGGCCACTTCGAAATCACCGGACATGCCCATCGACAGCTGCGACAGGTCGAGGCCGGGCGGGGCGGTGCGTTGCAGCTGGTCGCGCAGTTCGCGCAGGCGCACGAAGCAGGCGCGTACGCGCTCGACATCGGGGGTGAAGATGGCCAGGGTCATCAGGCCGCGCACGTGCAGGCGATCGAAGGCCGGCAGCTGCTGCACGAAGGCCTCGACCGCGTCGGGCTCCAGGCCGTACTTGCTCGGTTCGGCCGAGGTGTTGACCTGCACGAATACATCCAGCGTGCGGTCTTCCAGTTGCAGGCGCTGCTGCAGGGCCTCGGCTACGCGCAGGCTGTCCAGCGCCTGGAACTCGCTGGCAAAGCGCGCCACGTAGCGCGCCTTGTTGGTCTGCAGATGGCCGATCACCGACCAGTGCACGCCCAGGTCGGCCATCGTTTCAGCCTTGCGTTGTGCCTCCTGCACCTTGTTCTCGCCCAGTTCGTGGCAGCCTGCGGCTACCGCCATGCGGATGCGGGCGTCATCGACGGTCTTGCTGACCGGCAGCAGGCGCACACTGGCCGGGTCCCGGCCGACGCGGGCGCAGGCATCGGCGATGCGTTGGCGCACCGTGACCAGGTTGGCGGCGATCTGTTCAACGGACTGGGCGACGGGCCAGTCGGCAGCGGCAAGGGGCATGCGGGCACCTCCAATGCAGGGTGGCCAGGGTGGGATACACTGGCACAGGACAAGAGATATTTTGGCATAGGACAAAATGAAAATCACCGGGCATAGCGCCGAGTCGATCTTCGACAGCATCCGCGACGGCATCGGCAAGGGCCGCCTGCAGGCCGGCAGCGTGTTGCCGCCGGTGCGTGAACTGGCCGAGCAGCTGGGCGTGAACCGCAACACCGTGGCTGCTGCCTACAAGCGCCTGGATGCGGCGGGCCTGGCCAGCACGGCGGGCCGCCGCGGCACGGTGGTGCGTGGCCTGCCGCCGCCGCTGGCGCGTGAAGGCAGTACGCCCGGGCTGGCCCTGCAGGACCTGGCCGGTGGCAACCCGGATCCACGCCTGCTGCCGAACCTGCGCCTGGCCCCGGCCGCACCACGGCTGTATGGCGTGGGCACGGTCGAACCGAGGTTGGAGGCGCTGGCACGCGCCTCGCTGGATGCGGACTGCCCGGCGGGTTATGCGCTGGAGCTGACCCATGGCGCGGTCGATGGCATCGAACGCCTGCTGTCGGCGTGGCTGCTGCCGGGGGATCGCATCGCGGTGGAGGATCCGTGCTTCCTCGGCAGCCTCAACGTGCTCAACGCGGTGGGTCACGCGCCGTTGCCGGTGGCGGTGGACGCGCATGGCATGCAGGTCGATTCGCTGCGGCAGGCACTGGAGGCCGGTGCACGCGCGGTGTTGCTGACCCCGCGGGCACACAACCCGACCGGGGCCAGCCTGGATGCGAAGCGGGCGCGGGCGTTGCGGCAGCTGCTGGCCGCCTATCCGCAGGTTGCGGTGTTGATCGACGATCACTACGCGCTGCTCTCGCAGCAGGCCTATCACTCGGTGCTGCCGCTGGATGGCCGGCGCTGGGCGCTGCTGCGTTCGTTGTCCAAACCGCTCGGCCCGGACCTGCGGCTGGCCTGGCTGGCCTGCGATGAAGAGACCGCGATGCGGTTGCGGCTGCGATTGGCGTCCGGCACCGGCTGGGTCAGTCACCTGCTGCAGGATGCGGCGACCTCGGTGCTGTCGTCGGCAACGCAGCGGGCGAAGATCGCTTCGGCAGGTGAGCGTTACCAGCAGCGCCTGCGCTCGCTGCAGGAGTTGCTGCATGCGCGTGGCCTGCCGACACCGTTGCCGATGGAAGGATTGAACCTGTGGCTGCCGTTGCAGGCCGACAGCCATCCGCAGGTGCTGGCCCTGGCTTCGCGCGGATGGCATGTGCGCGCGGGCGAAGTGTTCGCGGTGGCAGCGCCGGGGCATGGCCTGCGCATCACCTGCGCTGCGCTGGGGGCAACGCAGCTGCGGCAGCTGGCGGATGACCTGGCGGCGGTGTTCGCTCTGTAGCGTCGAGCCATGCTCGACGTTGCTTCGCCTTTGTAGAGCCGAGCCATGCTCGGCTGCTGTTGATAGAAGCAGTCGAGCATGGCTCGACTCTACACAAGCAGATCAGGGCGCGGCGTTGGCGCCGGGACGCACGTAGTAGGACTGGCCGCTGTCATCGACGAACATCAGCTCCGGCTTGCCCTGCCAGGAGGTGAGCATGGCGCCGGTGTTGTTCTGGTGCTTGACCATCAGGCTGGCGCCGCGGTCCGGGTTGGCGACGACTTTGAATACTTCAGTGGTGCCGGTGGCATCGTCAAGGGTGAGCAGGGCTTCGCCGCCGCGGTCGCTGGTGCCGTAGCCGCCGCGTTCGGAACCATCGGGACCGAGCAGGATCAGGCCCGACAGGGCGGTGGCACGCGGCCCCTGGGTGCGGCCCTGGCTGAGCGGGTCGGGGACCGGTGCGCCGAGGATCACCCGCGGCTGGCCGCTTGCATCGTGGATGACCAGGCCGCGTGCTTCGATGATGCGCTGTGGCGATTGGCTGCGATGCAGGCTCCAGGCGGTCCAGCCGGAAACCAGCAGGGCGAGGGTCGAGACCACCAGGGTGGTCAGCAGCAGCGCACGGGGCATCGGGTCGTCCTTCCTTGGATGTGCCGACGATAGCGGATGCGGACCGGCTATGGCCAGTTCGTTGTGTGACGTTGTGTATCGTCAGTGGAAATCGCGGCTGTGGCTGCGCAGTCCCTGCAGCAGTTCATCCAGGCAGTGCATGCGTTGCACGATGACGTGCTGGACGCCATCGACGCGTTCCAGGCGACCATCGATCTGCATCAGCTGGGTATCGACCAGCACCCGGTGCTGGCGATCGGCCAGGTGCCGCCAGACCACGGCGTTGACCATGCCGGTCTCGTCCTCGAGGGTGAGGAAAGTCACCCCGCTGGCGGTCTGTGGCCGCTGGCGCATGCGCACCAGTCCGGCGATGCGCACACGGCGGCCGTGGCCGTGCCCGGCCAGCTGTGCGGCATCCAGGCAGCCACGGCTACGCAGCTGCGCGCGCAGGAACGAGATCGGGTGACGGCCGAGGGTGGTGCCCGTGCTGCGGTAGTCGGCCTGCATGTCCTCCCAGGCGCTGGGCAGTGGCAGGGGCACGCGGGCTTCGGCAGTGGCACGGGCCTGGTCGAACAGCGGCAGCCGGTTCTCTACGCCCGAGATATCCCAGCGTGCACGATGGCGATGGCCGCTGAGCCCGCGCAGTGCCCCGGCATCGGCCAGCAGGCCCTGCTGGCGGCGGTCCAGTGCGGTGCGCTGGCACAGGTCGCCGACGTCGTCGAACGGGCGCCGCGCGCGCTCGCGCATGATGGCCTGCACGGCACCTTCGTTGCAGCCGTCGATCAGGCGCAGGCCCAGGCGGATCGCCGCCGGCCCCCTGCTGAAGTCCAGCGTGCAGTCCCAGTCGCTGTGGCGTACGTCCAAGGGAAGAACGGTAATGCCATGCCGCCGCGCGTCCTGCAGCAGCTGGTCGGGGCTGTAGAACCCCAGCGGCTGGCTGTTGATCAGGCTGGCAGTGAATGCGGCCGGGTGGTGGCACTTCAGCCAGCAGCTGTTATAGGTCAGCAGGGCGAAGCTGGCGGCGTGGCTTTCCGGGAAGCCGTAATCGCCGAAGCCCTTGATCTGCTCGAACAGGTGCTCGCCGTATTCGCGGCTGAAGCCGTTCTTCAGCATGCCGGCAAGCAGCTTCTCGCGATGCGGTTCCAGACCGCCACGGCGCTTCCACGCCGCCATCGAGCGGCGCAGGGCATCGGCCTGGCCCGGCGTGTAGCCGGCTGCTTCCACCGCCAGTTGCATCACCTGTTCCTGGAACAGCGGCACGCCCAGCGTGCGTGCGAACACGCGTTCCAGCTGCGGTGGGTAGAGCGGGTTGTCCGGGTCGTTCAACGCGTCCGGGCCTTGTTCGCGCAGGATCCGGCGCCGCTCCAGATAGGGGTGCACCATGTCGCCCTGGATCGGGCCAGGGCGCACGATCGCCACCTCGATCACCAGGTCATAGAACGTGCGTGGCTGCATGCGCGGCAGCATCGCCATCTGCGCGCGCGATTCGATCTGGAACACGCCGATGGTGTCAGCGGCGCAGATCATGTCGAAGGTCTTTGCATCCTTGGGCGGGATGGCGTCCATGCGCCCTTCGTGCAGGCCATGCTGTTTCAGCATCGCCAGGCACTTGCGGATGGCCGTAAGCATGCCCAATGCCAGGCAGTCGACCTTCATCAGGCCGGTGGCATCCAGATCGTCCTTGTCCCACTGGATGACGGTGCGATCGGCCATCGCCGCGTTCTCCACCGGCACCAGGGTCGACAGCGGATGCTCGGAGATGACGAAACCGCCCGGATGCTGCGACAGGTGGCGCGGGAAGTCGATCAGCTCGGCGGTCAGCGCCAGCAGGCGCCGCATCAAGGGCGTGTCCGGATCGAAACCGCGCTCGCGCAGGGTTTCCGGCAATGGGATGTTGCCGCCCCAGTGGTCCATCGCCGCGCCCAGTTCGTTGACCTGGTCCATCGGCAGGCCCAGTGCGCGGGCCACGTCACGGATCGCGCTGCGGCCACGGTAGCTGATCGCCACCGCGGTCAGTGCGGCGCGCTCGCGGCCGTAGCGCTTGAACACGTACTGCAGCACCTCCTCGCGACGCTCGTGCTCGAAGTCGATGTCGATATCCGGCGGCTCGTCGCGCTCGGCGGAAATGAAGCGCTCGAACAGCAGGTTGCTGCGTGCCGGGTCGATCTCGGTCACGCCCAGCACGAAGCACACCGCTGAGTTGGCCGCTGAGCCACGGCCCTGGCAGAGGATGTCCTGGCTGCGCGCAAAGCGCACGATGTCCTGCACGGTGAGGAAGTAGGAGGCGTAGTTCTTCTGCTTGATCAGCGCCAGTTCGTGCTCGATCTGCGTGCGTTGCTTCGCTTCGATGCCGCCTTTCCAGCGCCACCGGATGCCGCGCTCGACCAGCACGCGCAGCCAGCTGTCCGGATCGTGTCCTTCGGGCACCAGCTCACGCGGATAGGTGTACTGCAGCTGTTCCAGGGTGAAGTGGCAGCGTTCGGCGATGCGCAGGGTTTCAGCCAGCAGTTCGGGCGGATACAGCTGGGCCAGCGCGGTACGCGGGCGCAGGTGGCGCTCGCCATTGGGAAACAGGCGCCAGCCGGCCTCGGCCACGCTGCAGCGGTGGCGGATCGCGGTCAGTGTGTCCTGCAGGGCACGGCGGCGGCGCACGTGCATATGCACATCGCCACTGGCGACCAGGGGCAGGCGGTGGCGTTCGCCGAAGGCCCGCAGCTGCTGCAGGCGGCGTGCGTCATCGTGTTCACGGTGCAGTTCCACCGCCAGCCACAGCCGATCATCGAAGCCGGTGCGCAGCAACTCGAGATCGGTGGCGGATGGCTGCCGGTCCAGCCACAGGCACAACAAACCGTCGGGCAGGCCGAGCAGATCGTCGCGCAGGCAGCGGTACTCGCCCTTGGCAGCCCGCCGCCGACAGGTCGTGATCAACTGGCACAGCCCGGCATAGGCGGTCTGGTCGGTGCACAGCAGGGCCAGCTTCGGCCCGTCCTCGACCTGGAATTCAGCGCCGACGATCAGTGCCACGCCATGTGTCTTCGCTGCCTGCCAGGCGCGCACGATGCCAGCCAGCGAGCATTCGTCGGTGATCGCCAACGCGCGGTAGCCTTGGCCCGCGGCGCGCGCGAACAACTCTTCGGCGATCGAAGCACCGCGCTGGAAACTGAAGGCCGACAGGCAGTGCAGTTCGGCGTAGCCGGGCAGTTCGCTGTGCATGGCGGCTCAGCCGAACCAGCCGTGCAGCATCCACGGCGCATGTGGATTGTTGCGGTCACGGAAAGCCCAGCCGCGCTGGCCATGCGCGGTTTCCACCACGTAATAGTCGCGGCGCGCGTCGGCCTGGTCCCACCAGCCCGATTCGATCCGCTCCGGTCCGGTGACGATGCGCAGCCTCGGATCACGCAGCGGTTGCGGCGCATCCAGCAACCAGCCGGGGCGCAGTGGCCAGTACGACGGGGGCTTGGCCGGTGGCTGGGTGCCACTGGCGCGTTCGGGACGATGGTCGGCCTGCACTGCCAGCGGCTGCACGGCGTCATCGCCGAGCCGCGCGCGCAGGCGCTCACGCAGCTGGTTCCACGGCATCGCCTGCGCCGGACGGGTATCGAACAGGTCACGCGCGGCGGGTACGAACGGCGGCAGCTGTTCGGCCTGCAGTCGCAGTGCGCGGCTGCCGGCCGGCAGGACGAACGCTTCCATGCGGTTGCGTGCGATCTCGAACAGCAGCGTGGGATCGCGCTCGGGCGCCAACAGGCCGATGGTCAGCACGCTGGCCGGCAACAGGTCATGCTCGAAATGCAGGTCGAAGCGCTGCACGCCGCCATCGCGCGAGCACAGGAAGGCGGCCAGGTCGAGCAGCAGGCGGCGCAGCGGGAACAGCAGGGCCTGGCTGGATTCGATCTCGTATTCGAATTCGATGCGCGCATCGAAACGGTCCGGTGGCTGGTAGTAGCGCAATGGCGCGGTGGGCAGCCCGCGCAATGCATCCAGCTGCTGCAGGACCTCGGGGGCGAAGCGCCGGGCCAGGCTGTCGCGCGGCAGCTTGAGCACCGCGCCCAACGTGCGCAGGCCGGAACGGCCAAGCACCGTCACCGCCTCGCTGGGCAGGCCACAGCGCGCCAGGGGCAGCTGCGCCAGCGCCGCCGGCAGCTGCTGCGCATCAAGGCCGAGGCCATCGTGGACGTTGGCCAGCACGCGCGCGGCATGTGGGGTAGGCGCGGCCACCAGGCGGTGGCGGAAGCCGAGTTCGTGCAGTTCGTTGCGCAGGCGCTGCTGGATCGTCAGCCAGTCACCGAACAGGGCGCGGCTGGCACCGATTTCCAGCACCAGCGCATGCGGAAAATCGAGGCTGACCTGCGAGCTGTAGGCATAGGCCCAGCTGGCCAGCAGCTGCCGGGTGTGCTGTTCGGCACTCGGGTCGTAGTCGTGCAGCTGCATGTCCTGCACCAGTACCTGCGCAGCCGAAAGCAGCATGCCCGGGCGCAGCCCTGCTGCACGTGCCGACGGGCTGACCGCGCGCAGCACGCGACGCTGCGCCGGCCCCTGCAGCAGGACCAGCGGCCGCTGCGGATCCGGCTGCAGGCGCAGCACGCTGTCCAGCGCCAGCTGCGGCAACAACAGGCAGGCCCAGTGCATGGCGCGT
The DNA here is from genome assembly GCF_049384845.1 of Stenotrophomonas sp. CASM101. Taxonomy (NCBI): domain Bacteria; kingdom Pseudomonadati; phylum Pseudomonadota; class Gammaproteobacteria; order Lysobacterales; family Lysobacteraceae; genus Stenotrophomonas; species Stenotrophomonas sp. CASM101. The sequence goes on from NZ_JBMRFR010000004.1 coordinate 243,081, forward strand.
CCTCAGTGGGCGATGGCCAGCGGCAACGGCTGCGCCGGCGGCAACCCGCCACGGCACTTCAGCACCCGCACCTGGCCGTGGTCGAGCTGCAGGCGCAGGCTGGCCGGGGAGGGATTGCGCGCGGCCTGCGCCTCGCGGAACACGAAGCCCAGGCACTGGCCGCTGTCGGCAGCCACCTGCAGCCGGCGCAGTGAACGGTCGTCGGCCTGGTGCGGCCAGCACAGTACCGCCGCGCAGGCCGCAGAGCGCAGGCACTGTTCGGCGGCCCACAGTGCCTGCTTCGGCGCGGCGTGGATGATCTGCAACTGGCCCAGGTCCAGCCCGGCGGCGGCCCAGGCCGGGGCATGCGGACGGTAGGGCGGAGCGACCAGGACGATCGGGCGGTCGCGCTGGCTCAGCCTGGCCAGTGCCGGCCATACCAGCGCCAGTTCGCCAACGCCGGGCGCCGCCTGCAGCACCTCGCACAGTCCGCTGGCCGGCCAGCCGCCGCCGGGCAGGCGTGCATCCAGTGCCGGATGGCCGCTGGCCAGATGGTCGCTGGCTGGGCCCTGGCGGGCCGGGCCGCGCCACAGCTGGCGCCCGTCCAGCAGCCGGTCGAGGGCAACGACCGCACCCATCAGCCGATCCTCCCGGGGAGGCGCCGGGTGGGCTGGAAACGGCAGGAACGGGCGGAAACGGCGGGCATGGCGCGAGTATCGACGGGCCGGTATCAGGGGCTGAGACCAGACATGCTACTCGTCTTGTGAGTAGAATTACTAATGAAATCGGAGGGCCCGGTTTCAGGTTGCTGAAGGAAGGAAAGCATCCACGCATGGCGTGGATCTACTGCAGGTTACGAGAAGCTATCGAAGGCGGGGTGGGTCCGGTTGCGGGGGCGTGAGCGCCATGGATGGCGCGACCGAGCCTCCATGGACGGATTCACGGCGTCCCCCGCAACTGGACCCATCCCGCCACCCCACGGATAGCCGCCTTTGCTTTTGAGGTTGCCGGCCAGCGGCCGGCACTACCGCGGGGGTCGGGCGCAGCCCGGCCGTGCGCACCCTCACCGGCCGTGCGGGTCGGGCCGGTGATGCACGTACTCGACCACCGTGCCATCGGGATGCACCGCATTGAACGCCGCCCCGGTCGGCACCACCTGCAGCGGGAAGATGATCTCGGCACCGGCCGCGACCAGTTTGTCGTGATAGGGCCGAACGTCATCGACCAGCAGTGTCCCCGTGGTCGAAGTGAACGGGGCCAGCGCCGCCTGGCTGCCTTCGATCAGCAGGAAGGCGCCGACCATGGCCAGGCGCAGCCCGGCTTCCGGGAACGGGAAGCCCGCATCGGCCACCACGCCCTGCAACTGCTCGTAGAAGGCCACGCTGCGCTCCAGCTCGCCCGGAGCCACGAACACCCGGATCAGCACGCGCGGTGCGCGCTGGCTGGAGGTGTCACAGCGGTCGCGCCAGAGATGGTCGAAGTCGCGATGTACGTTCATGGGCTCGATTCGTGGCCAGGGACCTGCATTATCGGCAGCCCTGCGCGGCGCGCTGATGACCGCCAGTGATGGCCTGATAACTGCGGGCCAGGTTGCCCCTGTGACTTAGGTCCTGTTGACAGGTGTGAACGCCCTCGCACAATCTTCACAGGATTGGGTCGCCCTGCGCGGCCCGGGCAGGCAGGTTGTCACGCCGGGAGGAGGGTCCCGCGCGCAGACCGGCCCGCCCTTCGGCCTGCGGGACGTTGCCCGGCAACCCCTGCGCGGCATGAACGCTGCACCCTTCGGCGGCACTTTCCCTGGACCGATTGCCTTGGCAACGGAATTACGCCTGCCGATGAAAACGTTTACAAAACCGCTTGCACTGTCTCTGGCCCTGTCTGCCGCACTGGCCGCTCCGGCCTGGGCCGACCCCGCCGCGTTCACTGTGCTGACCCTGGAACAGGCGCCCAACGCCGAGGCGATGCCGGCCCTGGCGGCGCAACTGAAGAGCCTGAAGGTGGACGCGGTGAGCGTGCGCCAGGTGCAGCGCGGCATCGGCCAGGTCGATCCGCTGCAGGTGCTGGCCGATGGCCTGGGCTATGAATACCGCTTCATCGCCGCCGGCAAGGACGATGGCCAGACCCAGCGCGGCCAGGCCGTGCTGACCCGGCTGCCGATCGCCGCCGAATCCGGCCCCGACCAGCCAGGCCTGAACTACCTGCGCCTGGACGATGGCCGCCACACCGTGGCGGTCTACACCGATGCCGGTGCAGGTGCGGCGCAGCTGCCGGCGCTGGTCACGCGTTCGCGGTTGGGCGCCCCGGCAGTGCTGCTCGGCGCGGTGGCCGGTGAATCGGCCAAGGCCGCAGGCTTCGATCCGGCGCGTGTCGCCCTGGAAGCCGATGCCAGCTATTTCAGCGATGGTTTCCAGGCCGCCAGCAGTGCGCCGTTCAAGATGGAGGGCAGCACCCTGCGCGCGACCCTGCTGACCCTGGCCTATGCCCCCGACAAGCACGGCGAAAAGCCATGGATGGACACCGCCCTCAACGCCGATGCGCGCGCTGCGCTGCTGCTGAAGGCGATGACCGAGGATGAGAAGTTCCAGATGCTGCACAGCTACTTCGGGCTGGGCAAAGACGGTGGCCCGCTGCCGGAAGGTGCGGTCGGTTCGGCCGGCTTCGTGCCGGGCGTACCGCGGCTGGGCATCCCGTCGCAGCAGTCGGCCGATGCCGGTGTCGGCGTGACCAATCCGGGCGGCATCCGCCCGGGCGATTTCGCCACCGCAATGCCGTCCGGCCCATCCACCGCCTCCAGCTGGAACCGCGAAGTCGCCTTCGCCGGCGGCGCGACCATGGGCCGCGAGGCATGGCAGCAGCGCTTCAACATCCTGCTGTCGGGCAGCGTCAACCTGCAGCGCGACCCACGCAACGGCCGCAACTTCGAATATGCCGGTGAAGATCCGCTGCTGGCCGGTTCGATGGTCGGCGCGCTGATCCAGGGCGTGCAGAGCCAGCACGTGATCTCCTCGATGAAGCACTTCGCGCTGAACGACATGGAGACCCGCCGCAACTTCCACGACGTGCGCATTGGCGAACAGGCCATGCACGAGTCGGACCTCCTGGCCTTCGAGATCGCGCTGGAAGCCGGCCGCCCGGGCGTGGCGATGTGCTCGTACAACAAGATCAACGGCACCTACGGCTGCGAGAACGGCTACCTGATGAACCAGGTGCTGAAGCAGGAATGGAAGTTCCCCGGTTTCGTGATGTCCGACTGGGGTGGCGTGCACAGCGGTTCGAAGGCGGCGCTGGCCGGCCTGGACCAGCAGTCGGCCGGCGAAGTGTTCGACGCGGCGGTGTTCTTCGATGAGCCGCTGCGCCTGGCCGTGCATGGCGGCGTGGTGCCGCAGGCGCGCCTGAATGACATGGTCGCGCGCATCCTGCGCACGATGTTCCTGCATGGCAACTTCGACAACCCGCCGCAGCACCAGAAGGTCGATGCCGAGGCCGGCTTCGCCGTCGCCCAGCGCACGGTGGAAGAGGGCAGCGTGCTGCTGCGCAATGAAGGCAACCTGCTGCCGCTGGCCGACACGGTGAAGCGCATCGTCATCATCGGTGGCCACGCCGACAAGGGCGTGATCGGTGGCGGTGGTTCGTCGATGGTGGGCGTGACCGCCAAGGGCACCAATGCGGTGCCGGGCGTGCTGCCGACCACCTGGCCGGGCCCGGTGATCTTCCACCCGTCCTCGCCGCTGGAATCGCTGCGCGCAGCGCGTCCGGACGCGGCCATCGAGTACGTGGACGGCACCAACGTCGCCGCCGCGGCCAAGGCGGCCGCGCAGGCGGATGTGGCCATCGTGTTCGCCACCCAGTGGGCCGCCGAATCGGTGGATCTGCCGGACATGCAGCTGCCGGACAACCAGGACGCGCTGATCTCGGCGGTGGCCAAGGCCAACCCGAAGACGGTGCTGGTGCTGGAAACCAACGGCCCGGTGCGCACGCCGTGGCTGGCGCAGGTGCCGGCGATGCTGCAGGCCTGGTACCCGGGCATCCGCGGTGGCGAAGGCATCGCCGCGCTGCTGACCGGCCAGGTCAATCCGTCGGGCCGCCTGCCGGTGACCTGGGTGACGGACGAATCGCAGCTGCCGCGCCCGCACATCGACGGCCTCGGCTTCAAGCCCGCCAAGCCGTTCGGTGATGTGTTCGATTTCGATATCGAAGGCGCCAACGTCGGCTACAAGTGGATGGCGGCCAAGGGCCTGACCCCGACCTTCGCCTTTGGCCATGGCCTGTCCTACACCTCATTCGCCTATGAGAACCTGAAGGTGAGCGTGGAGGGCTCGCGCCTGGTCGCCAGCGTCGATATCCGCAATACCGGCAAGCGCGCCGGTGCCGACGTGGCACAGCTGTACCTGAAGCTGCCGGCCGGCAGCACCACGCCGATCCGCCTGATCGGCTATGACAAGGTGAACCTGCAGCCGGGCGAACAGCGCCGCATCCGCATCGAAGCCGAGCCGAAGACCCTGGCCCACTACGATGCACAGGCGCGCCAGTGGAAGATCGACGGCGGCACCTACCAGGTGCAGCTGTCGCGCAATGCGGCCGAGCCGCTGCAGACGGTGGACGTGCAGCTGGTGGAGCAGGTGCTGCGCTGATACTGCGGGTTGTTGATGCTTGAAGGAACGGCCCCGAAAGGGGCCGTTTCTGTTTGTGGGGTGCCGCTGCGCTCGCCGGGCCATGCCCGGCGGACGATGGAACAGCAGGCGCCGGGGCGGATAGTCATGTCGCTTCTGCCACTGGAGGTCAATTGCCGGTCAGCCAATACTGGAAGGCTGGCGCAGGAGGGCCAGCGAATGATCGCGAGCGCATGGGAATTCAAACGGTTGTGTGAAAACGAGTCGGATACCTCGTTCGCTTTGCGGCACGCTGACGATCAGACGTGGCGCGATATCCTGTCGACCTATCCGGAGCTGGCGCGTTGCGTTGCCGGAAACAAAACGATTCCCCTAGCCATCATCGAGCAGTTGGCTGCCAGCGATGACGTAGATGTCCGCTGGAAAATTGCGAGCAAGCGCCGGCTGGATCCAGCATTGATGTCACGCCTTGCAAGGGATTCCGATGCAAGCGTCCGTCACCGAATCGCCTGCAATCCAAAGGTATCCAGGGAGGTCCTGGAGCTGCTAACGGGTGACCCTGACGAGATGGTGGCGGCGTCAGCCCAGCGAAGGCTGCAGCAGGTGTGATCTCGAGCCGAGCAGCATGGAGTGCACTCACTCGGTCAACTCAGTATCAGTGCCAATTCAAGCGAGTGCTACGAGGATCGAACAATGAACAAGATCTTTGAGGAACACGTTTCAGACGCTCAGGCGAGCATGGTTCGACTCGCGCTCGATTATGCCGGTGCGACGGCTGACGAAGTATTCATCTTCGTTGCGAGTGAAGATGGGATTTCAATGTTTGATTTCTTCTACAGAATCAACGGTTCTGTGGTGGAGAAGGAACAGCTGAATGACGTCCGAAAATCTGGAGGTGGGATGTATGACTCGTTGAATGAGAGCTTGGCTTGGGTGCTTGATGCTGGGCTGGATGAAATAGATGCGCTTGAAGAAAAGTGCAATGAGTCGGCGCTGAGACGCCTACTGAGATCCGCATTCACTACGTTGTGGGGAGCAATGAGATGCGGGCGAAAATGTCGTATGAACCAAAGTTCTCACACAGTGACGATCTGACACCGGGGAGTTTGTTCGATAGCTGGGTTGGCGATGTTCGTGGAGGCTCGTACCCTCTGTAACTTCACTGCGGCCTGGCGATTGGCCGCAGGAGGCTACCCGCGCCCGCTTTCAGACCACCCGCGCAGGAAATCGATCAGCTGCCGCACCTTCGGCGAGGGCTGCGTGCTGTGCGGGTAGACCGCGTACACGCTCTGCTGCGGGAAGCGGTGCTGGCGCAGCACCGGGCGCAGCCGGTCCTGGGCCAGGTCGTCCTCGATCAGCCAGCGTGGCAGCACGGTGACCCCGGCGCCGGCCAGGGCGAACGCGCGCAGGCTGCTGGCACCATCCACGCGTACCACCGCGTTGCCCGGGTTGGTGGCAAACAGGGCGCCGCTGCCATCAGGCGCGATCACCGGCACGTCGGCCAGGCGCGGGTAACCGAGGCGGGGCAGGGCGCCCAGCTGCACGGGGTCGTCGGCAGCATCGGCAGAGGGCAGGCGTGCCAGTAGGGACGGAGCCGCCACGGGGCACAGTGGATGGCGTTCCAGTTCGCTGGCGTGCAGGCCCGAATCCGGCAGGCGGCCAAGACGGATTGCCAGGTCGAACCGCTCGGGAATCAGGTCGGCCGGTGCCGGTGAGGTCGACAGGTGCAGCTGCAGGGCCGGGTGCCGCGCACGAAACGCCTCCAACGCAGCAATCAAGCGTAGCTGGGCGTACTCCGGCGTGGTGGTCAGGCGCAGCACACCCTGCAGCTGGTGCTGGTCGCGGCGCGCGGCATCGATGGCTGCCTGTGCGGCATCCAGTGCCTGCACGCAGTGTTGCAGGAACTGTTCGCCGGCCTCGGTCAGGGCCAGGTGGCGGGTACTGCGCAACAGCAGGGTCACGCCCAGCTCCTGCTCCAGCCGCTTCAGGTTGAAGCTGACCACCGCGCGGCTGAGGCCGAGGCGATCAGCCGCAGCGGTGAGGCTGCCGGCCTCGACCACGGCGCGGAAGATATCGAAGCGATTGAGGCTGACCATGGCAATTCATTGTCAAAGTGGATTTGACAGTGTTGCAGTTGCTGTCGTGTTTTTCCAACAAGGCCCGCACGGCATGCTGGCCGCTTCCCTGTTGGAGCGCCGCCGATGCCGTCTCCCCGCCTGCGCCATGAGGCGATCTTCCTGCTGGTGTTCGCTCTGGATCTGGTCAACATGTTCATCGCCACGGTGGCCTATCCGGTATTGGCAGCGGAGCTGCACGCCGATATCAGCACCCTGGCCTGGGTGGGCACCGCCTACATGCTGGGCCTGAGCGTGGTGATCCCGCTGGCGCCCTGGCTGGCCGCGCGCTGTGGTGAGCGTCGCCTGCTGCTGGTGGCGTTGCTGCTGTTCGCGGTTGCCGCTGCGCTGGCCGGCGCAGCAGCGGGTATTGGCTGGCTGCTGGGCTGGCGCCTGCTGCAGGGCCTGGCCGGTGGCCTGCTGATTCCGGTGGCACAGGCGGCAGCGTACCGGCAGTGCACGCCCGACCAGCGTGGCGCGCTGACCCGCCGCATCCTGCTGGTTGCGCTGCTGCTACCAGCACTGGCGCCCGCGCTCGGTGGGCTGCTGGTGCAGTGGTTGTCCTGGCGCGGCGTGCTCTGGGCCAGCCTGCCGCTGGCCGTGGTGGCGATTGGACTGGTGCTGGCGTGGATGCCGGCCGATGGCGCGCGCAGTGCGCCGCGCCTGCAGGCCTATGCGCTGTCCACCGCGATGCTGGCGCTGGGCGCGCTGCTGCTGGCGTTGACCTGGCTGGGTGAACCCGGCCATCGGGCCGCCGGTGCCGTACTGCTGTTGATCGCAATGCTGTTGGCGGCGGCCCACCTGCGGTATGCACGGCAGCAGGCGCAGCCCCTCCTGCGCTGGTCGTTGCTGTCGCATCGTGGGCTGCGGCTGGCGATGCTGATCTATCTGGCCGTACCCGGTGTATTCATCGGCAGCCAGCTGGTCAGTACCCTGCAGCTCCACCAGGCCGGTTACAGCGCGGCACGCATCGGCGCGCTGATGCTGCCGTGGGCGCTGGCCTCGGCCACTGCGATCACGGCCAGCAAGCGCCTGCTGGCCCGTTTCGGCCCGGCCACGGTACTGCGCGTTGGCATGCTGCTGCAGGCCAGCGGCATGCTGTTGATGGCGCTGCTGCCGCAGCCGGCCTTCGCGTTGGCCGGGCTGCTGTTCGCGCTGATGGGCGCCGGCGGCAGCCTGTGCAGCAGCACCGCGCAGACGCTGGCTTTCCACGGCGTGGAGGGTGAAGCGCTGGGCGATGCCAGTGCCCTTTGGAACCTCAACCGTCAGCTCAGTTTCTGCCTGGGTACTGCCGCCATTGCGCTGTTGCTGGCGCTGGCCATGCAGTGGCTGCCAGCACGCGCCACCAGCGTGGCTCTGGGTCTGGCCGCCGCAATGACGCTGTTGCCGATGGCGTTGCTGCGTCGGCCGCAGAGGATCACCCTTTCGCAACCGGAGAACACTTGATGGCTACGACCGCAGAACATGAAATCCACCACCTGCACGACAAACTGCAGGCCTGGTTCCGGGCCGAGGTGGCTGCGGATGCGCTGGATGATCTGATGGCGCATTTCTGCGCGGACTTCAGCATGGTCGGCATCGCGGGTCGCAGGCTGGACCGTAATGCCGTGCAGGCACTGTTCGCGGGTGGCCATGGCGCGCGGCCGGGGCTGCAGATTTCCATCGAAGCCGTGCAGGCGGTGGATGCGATATCACCGCTGGCGGTGCTGCGCTATCGCGAAGGTCATTCGATCGACGGTGGCGCACCCGCATGGCGGGAGTCGCTGGCGGTACTGAGGCAAGAACAGGGGCGCTGGTGCTGGCTGGCGCTGCATGAGGTAACGGCAGATTGATCGGTGGTGCCGGCCGCTGGCCGGCAACCGTCGTAACGCGCCGCAGGATCATGAAGTTGCCGGCCAGCGGCCGGCACTACCTGTCGTCGGCAAACGTAGCGGCACATGTGCCATCAGTCCTGCCCGCATCCACCGCAGAATGCAAAGCCTGCACACACTTCACGGCCCGGGGCAGGAGTAGGCTTGAGGCTTTCCTGCCGGGAGGGGTTGTCCATGCGTGTGCGTGCCGTCGCTGTAGCCATTGCCCTTTGCCTGTCCAGCACCGCGCTGGCCGCCGATACCCCGCCGATGACCCCGGACATCAGCGGCAAGCCCTTCGTTGCCCCCGATGTCGGTCGTGACTACGACAAGCGCGTGGTGATGGTGCCGATGCGTGATGGCACCAAGCTGTATACGGTGATCGTGGTGCCCAAGGGCGCCCACAATGCCCCGATCCTGCTGACCCGCACGCCTTACGACGCTGCGGGCCGTGCCAACCGCAGTGATTCGCCGCGCATGCGCGATCTGCTGCCGCAGGGCGACGAGGTGTTCGTCGACGGCGGTTACATCCGCGTGTTCCAGGACATCCGCGGGAAGTACGGCTCCGAAGGCGATTACGTGATGACCCGGCCGCTGCGCGGGCCATTGAACAACACCAAAGTCGACCATTCCACCGACGCTTGGGACACCATCGACTGGCTGGTGAAGAACGTGCCGGAGAGCAATGGCAAGGTCGGCATGCTCGGTTCGTCGTACGAGGGTTTCACCGTGGTGATGGCGCTGACCGACCCGCACCCGGCACTGAAGGTGGCCGCACCGCAGAGCCCGATGGTTGATGGCTGGATGGGCGACGACTGGCTCAACTACGGTGCGTTCCGCCAGGTCAACTTCAACTATTTCGCCATGCAGACCGAGAAGCGCGGCAAGGGTACGCCGCTGCCCAGCCTCGGCTACGACGACTACAGCACCTTCCTCCGCATCGGCTCGGCAGGCGACTACGCGCGTTTCACCGGCGTGGACCAGTTGACCTGGTGGAAGAAGCTGGTCGAGCATCCGGCCTACGACGGCTTCTGGCAGGGCCAGGCGCTGGACGCGGTGATGGCAAAGACACCGCTGAAGGTGCCGACCATGTGGCTGCAGGGCCTGTGGGACCAGGAGGACATGTGGGGTGCCAACCACGCCTACCAGGCGATGGAAGGACGCGATAGCGGCAACAACCGCAATTACCTGGTGATGGGCCCGTGGCGACACAGCCAGGTGAACTACAGCGGCAGCGAACTGGGTGCGCTGAAGTTCGACGGCGATACCGCGCTGCAGTTCCGCCGCGACGTGCTCAAGCCCTTCTTCGACCAGTACCTGGTGGATGGCGCGCCGAAGGCCGATACGCCACCGGTGCTGGTCTACAACACCGGCGAAAACCACTGGGACCGCTTGAAGGGTTGGCCGCGCAGCTGTGACAAGGGCTGTTCCGCCAGCAGCAAGCCGCTGTATCTGCGTGCCGGCGGCAAGCTGGCGTTCCAGGCGCCAGCGGCGGGCGAGGGCGACTTCGAGGAGTACGTGTCCGACCCGGCCAAGCCGGTGCCGTTCGTGCCGCGCCCGATCCGCTTCGGCGACCGCGACATGTGGACCACCTGGCTGGTCAAGGACCAGCGCTTCGTCGATGGGCGCCCGGACGTGTTGACCTTCATCACCGAACCGCTGACCGCGCCGTTGCGCATCGGCGGCGCGCCGGTGGTTCACCTGCAGGCTTCGACCAGTGGCACCGACAGCGACTGGGTGGTGAAGCTGATCGACGTGTATCCGGACCAGGAAGCGTCCACGCCGGAGATGGGGGGCTATGAGTTGCCGGTGTCGCTGGCGATCTTCCGTGGCCGCTACCGCGAGAGCTTCAGCGATCCGAAGCCGCTGGCCGCCAACCAGGTGCTGCCGTATCGCTTCGATCTGCCCAACGCCAACCACACGTTCCAGAAGGGCCACCGGGTGATGGTGCAGGTGCAGTCCAGCCTCTTCCCGCTGTATGACCGCAACCCGCAGACTTACGTGCCGAACATCTACCTGGCCAAGCCAGGCGATTACCAGAAGGCCACGCAGCGGGTCTGGCATAGCGCGGCACAGGCGAGCTACATCGATCTGCCGGTGTATTGAAGCGGCCAGGGTGACGCCGGGCATGGCCCGGCGCTACCCAGGGATGTGCGGTGTCGGTAGCGCCGGGCCATGCCCGGCGGCGTTGGTAGTGCCGGCCGCTGGCCGGCATCCGCGATGGCGCAGGAGCGTGTCGACCAAGGTCGACACCTGCCAGGGCCCGGGCCTTCAGTCCACCTTCGATGGGCCCGTGCGCCAGCGGCTGGGCACCAGTCCGAAGCGCTTGCGGAACGCCGCAGCGAAGTTACTGGGATGGCGGTAACCGCAGGCCGCAGCGGCCTGTTCAACTGTCCAGCCGTCCTCGCGCAGGCCCTGTTCGGCGTGGCGCATGCGCTGTTCGTGCAGATAGTCGAACACCGAGCTTCCATACTGCTGTGCGAAGTGGCGGCGCAGCGAACTGGGACTCATGCAGGCCAGCTGGGCCAGTTCGATCAGGCTGTGGGCATGGCTGGGGTCGTCATGCAGGTAGGCACGCACGCGCTCCAGCCGCTCGCGCTGGCCGGCGCGCAGCGTGCGTACATGCTCGGTCTGCATATCCTCGGCCTGGAGGCCGACGGCCAACACCTGCAGGGCCACGCCTTCGCGCCACAGCGCATCGATGTCGTCCTGCCAGGGACTGTCGAACAATTGGGCGAGCGTCGGCAGCAAGGCATGCGGAATGGCCCAGTGGCGGCACTGCAGAGGGGAATGAAGGGCCCGTTGCAGTGCCGGCAGGCGCAGCATGTCCACGTCCAGATCGGCCGGTACGCTCAAGCTGACCCCGCGCAGGTGGCTGCCACCAGGATGCAGACCGGCCATGGAAACAGGTTCATGGTGGCTGGTGGTCATGCCTGTGCCGGCGCGCAGCGTGAACCCCTTGCGACGAGGAAACTGGACATCCACTTCGCCCTGCAGCATCAGGCGGATGGTCAGGCCGGCACCGTGCACAGCGGTGGCCGTGTAGGTGAACCGGTTGTGCACGTCCGAGGCGATCAGGCCCAGGCCGCCGCGCAGTGACTGCTCGTGGACGTCGCCACGCCCTGCCCATTGGTCGTCGCGCAGTTCACTCCCTTCGATCCGGTAGTCGTAGCCATGGCGTTCGCCGAAGTGGCGGTAATCAGCAAAAGTGAAATATCGGGACATCGCTCTGCGCAAACACAGGTTGAATTGGATGTGTCGAAGAAACTGGAAGTGTTTCCCATTGTCGCCGCGATTCGCGCGCTTTTGACCTCAATAAGGTCAAAACGATTGGCGATTACGGCCAAAGTGAAAATGCCGCCGAACATACGCCGGCGTTTGCATGCATATCCGTACGTAATTCCATACATAAACTTCAGTTGAGGTCTTATGGCTGGAACGATCACCTGAAGATGCGATGTCAGCCTGGCCGTCACGGGCGCGCGCGTAGGGTGGGGCGGTTGGCTGTTGCAGGCCACTTAGATACCCCCACCGACGGAGAACGCAGATGATTGACTACCAACTCACAGGCAAGACCGCGATCGTGACCGGCGGTGTGTCCGGCATTGGTCTGGCCGTGGCGCAGACCCTGGCGGCGTCCGGCGCGCGGATCTCGGTCTGGGACTTGAAGCAGGATGCGGTGGATGCCACCGTGGCGCAGTTGCGCGATGCCGGTGCACACGCGATTGGCATCGCGCTGGACGTCACCGACGATGCAGCGGTGGAGGCGGCGGTGCAGCGCACCATCAAGGAACTCGACGGCCTGCACGTGGCGGTCAACAACGCCGGCATCAGCGGGCCGGCGGCCAGCAGCGGCGATTATCCGATTGATGGCTGGCAGCGCGTGATCGATGTCAACCTCACCAGCGTGTTCCTGTGCCAGCGTGCGCAGATCCAGGCCATGCGCGCGGCCGGCACGGGCGGCAGCATCATCAACATGGCCTCGATCCTGGGCCAGGTGGGCTATGCCGGTTCCACCGCGTACGTGGCGGCCAAGCACGGCGTGGTCGGGCTGACCCAGACCGCAGCGTGGGAACATGCGGCTGACGGCATCCGTGTCAACGCAGTGGGGCCGGGCTTCATCAGCACACCGCTGCTGGAGAAGATGGACCCGAAGGTGCGCGCCACGCTGGAAGGGCGGCACGCGTTGAAGCGGCTGGGTACGCCGGAGGAAGTGGCCGCATTGGTAGCCTGGCTGGCCAGCGACGATGCCTCGTTCGCGACCGGCACGTACTACGCCATCGATGGTGGCTACCTCGCGCAGTGATGCGCTGAACGCGGGTTACGGGGTCGCCGGGCATCGCCCGGCGCTACCGGGTGAACGCACTGTGGGGTGGCCTTCACCTCTGTGCCACGCATTCCACGCGACGCTCAGGGAAATTCCCGGAGCCTGCCCATGGAACTTACCCAGGATGTCTCGATCCTGCTGCGCGTTGCCGCAGCGATGCTGTTCGGCGGCGTGCTCGGCGTCGAGCGCGAGATGGGCAAGCACGCCGCTGGCCTGCGTACGCACATGCTGATCGCAGGGGCCGCCGCGTTGATCGTCGGCCTCGGCGACTCGGTGGCCGAGCATTTCCAGCAGGAGCGTTACCGCGACCTGTTGCAGGTTGATCCGGTGCGCCTGATCGAAGCGGTGGTGGCCTGTGTCGGCTTCGTTGCCGCTGGCACCATCCTGCGTGGGGCACGCGAGGACCAGGTCAGCGGCCTGACCACGGCCAGCTCGCTGATCATGGCAGCGGCCATCGGGATTGCGGTGGGGATCAGCAAGTACGTGATCGCCATCGGGGTGAGCGTGCTGTGCGTGCTGGTGCTGGCGGTGATGCGGCGGTTGGAGAAGAAGATCTAAGGGGTTGAGGGAGTGGGATCAGAGTCCCTTCGGGGGATCTGATCGTGATTCCAAGGCGGAGTTGAAGCAGTCAGGTCTGCTGCGAAGTGTTGCGCTGCAGGATGGCCAGTGCTCTGGCCAGCATCTGGTCAGGAACATCCGTCGTAGCGCCGTACAGATCTGCGATTCCCACTTCAACGCAGGAACAGATCAGGTCATTCAACTCCTCGTGCTTGTCTGTGGCGATCTGCCCCAACAGAGATGGCGGCAATGGATCGCCTCGACCCGCGATCTGAAGCTCTGAGCCTGCCTGATCCCAGTCTGGCAGGGCCATGGGTTCGCCCGAATCCGGATATGCGCGCAGGTGGGCGATGAGCGCATCCAAGCCCGCATGATTGAGAAGGTTCGCTTCAGCGTAGCCGGCCAGGCAGTCAGCTGCCTGTTGCTGCATGGACTGCAGGTCGCGGGTGGGGGCGAGTGTCATTCGTGTACCAGAGATGGGGCAGGATCCAGTGTGGTGGATGCGCGCCACTGTCTCAACCGCCTTAATGGTCGTACCAATAATTGATTCTAGCCCTATGGTCTAATAGGCTCTTCGCGCAATCAGCGGTTCAATCTGCGTCCAGTGGCTCCATAAATCCATTATTGGTACGACCAATAATGCTGAAGCCCATGACCGCCCACCCCTGCGGTGTTGAACCCGTCCCCCAGTCGAGAGTCTTCATGCAGCCCTGGCAACACCTGTACGACCCCGCCGGCAACCTGTGGTTGTCGAGCCTGATCGCGCTGCTGCCGATCGCGTTCTTCTTCGTTGCCCTGGCCGTGCTGCGCATGAAGGGCTGGCTGGCCGGCACGATCACCGTGGCCATCGCACTCGGCGTGGCCCTGCTGTTCTACCGCATGCCGGTGCCGCAGGCGCTGGGCGCGGCCGGCTTCGGTTTCGTCTACGGCCTGTGGCCCATCGCGTGGATCATCATCGGTGCGGTGTTCCTCTACAAAGTTTCGGTCAAGACCGGGCAGTTCGACATCATCCGCGCCTCGATCCTGTCCGTGACTGAAGACCAGCGCCTGCAGATGCTGATGGTCGGTTTCGCGTTTGGTGCCTTTCTGGAAGGCGCGGCCGGCTTCGGTGCGCCGGTGGCGATCACCGCAGCGCTGCTGGTCGGGCTGGGCTTCAAGCCGCTGTATGCCGCCGGCCTGTGCCTGATCGTCAACACCGCGCCGGTGGCGTTCGGTGCAATGGGCATTCCGATCATCGTGGCCGGGCAGGTCACCGGCCTGGACGCATTCGAGATCGGCCAGATGGCCGGCCGCCAGCTGCCGTTCCTGACCATCATCGTGCTGTTCTGGATCATGGCGATCATGGATGGCTGGCGCGGCATCAGGGAAACGTGGCCGGCGGTGCTGGTTGCGGGTGGCTCGTTCGCCATCGCGCAGTACCTGACCTCCAACTTCATCGGCCCGGAACTGCCGGACATCACCGCGTCGCTGGCGTCGCTGGTGTGCCTGACCCTGTTCCTGCGCCGCTGGAAGCCGGTACGGATCTTCCGTTTCGACACCGAAACCAGCGCCGAGGCGGCCGCACAGGCACTGGAGGCACCGCGCCACAGCGTCGGCCAGATCGCCAGGGCGTGGTCGCCGTTCCTGATTCTCACCGCGATGGTCACGCTGTGGAGCATCAAGCCGTTCAAGTCGCTGTTCGCGGCGGATGGCCCGCTGGAAAGCTGGGTGCTCAAGATCCCGGTGCCGGGCCTGGACCAGATGGTGCAGAAGATGCCGCCGATCGTGGATGCACCGTTGAGCTACGAAGCCGTCTACAAGTTCGACTGGTTCTCGGCCACCGGTACCTCGATCATCCTCGCTGCGGTGATCGCGATCATCGCGCTGCGCATGCCGGCCCGTTCGGCGCTGCGCACCTTCGGCGAAACCGTGCGTGAGCTGCGCATGCCGATCTACTCGATCGGCATGGTGCTCGCCTTCGCCTTCATCGCCAACTATTCGGGCCTGTCGGCGACGCTGGCGCTGGCACTGGCGCACACCGGCGACGCGTTCCCATTCTTCTCACCGTTTCTGGGCTGGCTGGGCGTGTTCCTGACCGGCTCGGACACCTCGTCCAATGCCTTGTTCTCGGCACTGCAGGCCACCACCGCACAGCAGATCGGCGTGTCCGACGTGCTGCTGGTAGCGGCCAACACCACCGGTGGTGTCACCGGCAAGATGATCTCGCCGCAGTCGATCGCCATTGCCTGCGCGGCAGTCGGCCTGGCCGGCAAGGAATCGGATCTGTTCCGCTTCACGGTCAAGCACAGCCTGATCTTCACCACCATGGTCGGCCTGATCACCCTGGCCCAGGCTTACTGGCTGACCTGGATGATTCCCTGAGCCATGCGCGGCTGGCCGACCACCCGCTGCGCGCTTCGGGCCACAATGGCGCCATGAGCACGCAACGTATTTCGGACAAGGTGGCTGCGCAGCTGCGCGGCCTGGTGCAGGAACAACAGCTGCGGCCGGGCGACCGGCTGCCGGCCGAGCGCACCCTGGCGGTGCAGCTGGGGGTCTCGCGCACCGCGCTGCGCGAGGCCATCGCGCAGCTTGCCAGCCAGGGTCTGTTGACCGCACGGGTCGGTGGCGGCACCTACGTGGCCGAGCCTGCGGCGCGCGCGCGGCAGGCGCTGGATGAACCGCTGGCGCCGTACCTGCCGCTGTTCCAGGGCGACCCGGAATACCGCTTCGACGTGCTGGAGATCCGCCACGCGCTGGAAGGTGCCACCGCCTGGCATGCGGCGCTGCGTGCCACCGACGAGGACCGCGCGCGCATCGCACAGGCCTTCCAGACCATGATGGACGCGCACGGCAAGGACGACCCCACCGGCGAGGCGGAGGCCGACGCGGCCTTCCACCTGTCCATCGCCGAGGCCTCACACAACCTGGTGCTGCTGCAGGTGATGCGCGGGCTGTTCGAACTGCTGCAGACCAACATCTCGCAGAGCCGCGAAAAGCTCTACACCTCGGCGAGGACCTTCTC
Organism: Stenotrophomonas sp. CASM101; assembly: GCF_049384845.1. Lineage (NCBI taxonomy): Bacteria > Pseudomonadati > Pseudomonadota > Gammaproteobacteria > Lysobacterales > Lysobacteraceae > Stenotrophomonas > Stenotrophomonas sp. CASM101. The sequence goes on from NZ_JBMRFR010000004.1 coordinate 259,523, forward strand.
GCCTTTGTCCGACCAGCACCGCGAGATGATGGACGCGGTGCTGGCGGGCGACCCCGAACGCGCGCGCGCCGCCGCGCATGCCCACCTCGAATTCGTGCACACCACGCTGCGCACCCTCGATGACAACGAAGCCCGGCGTGCGCGGGCCTCGCGCCTGCCTTCCCCACACGGTTGACCCCATGATCATCTCCGCCTCCACCGATTACCGTGCCGCAGCGCAGCGCCGGCTGCCGCCGTTCCTGTTCCACTACATCGATGGCGGCGCGTATGCCGAGCACACGCTGAAGCGCAACGTTTCCGACCTGTCCGACATCGCGCTGCGCCAGCGCATCCTGCGCAACATGTCCGACCTGAGCCTGGAAACCGAGCTGTTCGGCGAAAAGCTGGCAATGCCGGTGGCGCTGGCGCCGGTCGGCCTGACCGGCATGTATGCCCGGCGCGGTGAGGTACAGGCGGCGCGCGCGGCCGACAGCCGCGGCATCCCGTTCACCCTGTCCACCGTATCGGTGTGCCCGATCGAGGAAGTGGCACCGGCCATCCAGCGGCCGATGTGGTTCCAGCTGTATGTGCTTCGCGACCGTGGCTTCATGCGCAACGCGCTGGAGCGGGCGCAGGCCGCGGGCGTGACCACGCTGGTGTTCACCGTGGACATGCCGGTGCCGGGCGCGCGCTACCGCGATGCGCACTCCGGCATGAGCGGCCCGAACGCCTCGCTGCGCCGTATCGGCCAGGCCATCACCCATCCGCACTGGGCGTGGGACGTGGGCCTGTTCGGGCGCCCGCATGACCTGGGCAACATCTCCACCTACCGCGGCAACCCGACCGGGCTGGAGGACTACATCGGCTGGCTGGGCAGCAACTTCGATCCCTCCATTTCCTGGAAGGACCTGGAGTGGATCCGCGAATTCTGGAAGGGCCCGATGGTGATCAAGGGCATCCTCGACCCGGATGACGCGCGTGATGCGGTCAAGTTCGGTGCCGATGGCATCGTGGTCTCCAACCACGGTGGCCGCCAGCTGGACGGCGTGCTGTCCACCGCACGCGCACTGCCGGCCATCGCCGACGCGGTGCAGGGCGACCTGAAGATTCTCGCCGATTCGGGCATCCGTACCGGCCTGGACGTGGTGCGCATGCTGGCGCTGGGTGCCGATACCGTGCTGCTGGGTCGCGCCTTCGTCTATGCGCTGGCTGCGCAGGGCGAAGCCGGGGTGGCCAACCTGCTGGACCTGATCGCCAAGGAAATGCGCGTGGCGATGACGCTGACCGGCGCGCGCCGCATCGCCGACATCGGCCGCGATTCGCTGGTCAGCCTGCCATGAGTGGCCACGATGCCGTGCTGGCACAGTTGCGCGACGCGGTCGGCAGCCGCCATGTACTGACCGGCGACAAGGCCACGCGCCGCTTCCGTCGCGGCTACCGCTTCGGCGATGGCCCGGTACTGGCGGTGGTGCGTCCGGGTACCTTGCTGGAACTGTGGCACGTGCTGCAGGCAGCGGTGCAGGGCGGCGCGGCGATCATCCTGCAGGCGGCCAACACCGGCCTGACCGGCGGCTCGACCCCGGACGGCGATGACTATGGCCGGCCGATCGTGCTGGTCAGCACGCTGCGCCTGACCGGCATCCAGTTGTTGAACGAAGGCCGCCAGGTGCTGTGCCTGCCGGGTGCCACGCTGGACCGCCTGGAGCAGACGCTGGCCCCGCTGGGTCGCGAACCGCATTCGGTGATCGGCTCGTCCTGCATCGGTGCCTCGGTGCTGGGCGGCATCTGCAACAACTCCGGCGGTGCGCTGGTTCGCCGTGGCCCGGCCTACACCGAGCTGGCACTGTATGCGCAGGTCGATGCGCAGGGCCAGCTGCAGCTGGTCAATCATCTGGACATCGCGCTGGGTGATACGCCCGAGCAGATCCTGCAGCGCCTGCAGGCCGGTGACTACACGGCCGCCGACGTGGGCAATGGCGACGGCCGTGCGGCTTCCGATTCACGCTATGCCGAGGAAGTGCGCAAGGTCGATGCCGATACCCCCGCACGTTTCAACGCCGATCCCAGTCGCCACTACGAAGCGGCCGGTTCGGCCGGCAAGCTGGCGGTGTTCGCGGTGCGCCTGGATACCTTCGAGAAGGAGGCCGCCGAGGTCTTCTACATCGGTAGCAACCGCACCGGCAGCCTCACGGCGATCCGGCGCCAGCTGCTGACCGGCTTCGAGCGCCTGCCGATTGCCGGTGAGTACATCCACCGCGATGCCTATGACATCGGCGAGCGCTACGGCAAGGACAGCTTCCTGCTGATCGACCGCCTTGGCACTTCCCGCGTGCCCGCCGCGTTCGCGTTGAAGAGCCGTGTCGATGGCTGGTTCGAGCGGTTGGGCCTGCGCGGCGTGACCGACCGTGTGATGCAGGTGCTGACGGGCCTGCTGCCCTCGCACCTGCCCAAGCGCATGGGCGAGTTCCGCCAGCGCTATGAGCATCACCTGCTGCTGAAGGTGTCCGCACAGGACGCAGCGCAAACCGAAGCCTGGCTGCGCGACTTCTTCGCTGGCCACGAAGGCGGGTATTTCCACTGCACGGCAGAGGAGGGGCGCAAGGCGTTCCTGCATCGCTTTGCCGTGGCCGGTGCCGCAGTGCGCTACCGTGAAGTGCATCGTGACCAGGTGCAGGACATCGTCGCGCTGGACATCGCGCTGCGACGTGACGACGCCGACTGGTTCGAGCAGCTACCGGCGGATATCGAAGGCCGCCTGCTGCACAAGCTGTATTACGGGCACTTCCTCTGCCACGTGTTCCACCAGGACTACATCGCGCGCAAAGGTGAAGACCCGATGGCGATCGAGCATGCGATGTGGGCATTGCTGGACCAGCGGGGCGCCGAGTATCCGGCCGAGCACAATGTCGGCCACCTGTATCCGGCCAAGCCGGCGCTGGCGGGCTTCTACAGGCAGCTGGACCCGAGCAATACGTTCAATCCCGGCATCGGCCAGACCTCGAAGGCCAAGGGGTGGGGTGGCTGCGACTGTAGTGGGCATTGACGGATACAAACTGGCTTTGCTGTAGAGCCGAGCCTATGCTCGGCTGCTCTTTCCGACAGACAGCAGTCGAGCATGGCTCGACTCTACAACGGCAGCGGTTACCATCTGGATCCCACGAGCAGGAATCTCCTCAATGCCCATCATCGTTGCCCGCACGACCATGGGCGTCGCATTGCTGGCGACCCCGCTGCTGGCACTGGCCCAGAGCGCGATCCTGCCGCAGCAGCGCGATACCGCCGGCAACGTGATGGAGCCGCTGGGACAGGTGCTGATCGCGGGTGAGACTGGACCGTCGGGGCTTTATGACTGCACGCGGGACGGCAACTGGTGCATGCGCGTGCAACCGGTTGCCGAGGAGGGTGACCGGCCGAGCGTGCTGGAAGTGCTTGAGAAGGTGCAGGGCCGGGGCAAGCCGCACACCTACCACGTCAGCATCGACGTGCCGCAGGAAAGCGAGCTGTCGCTGTGGCCATGGATCGTGCGGCTGGCCCCTGGCGTGGGCAGCGATGAACCGGTGACCGACCCGCAGCAGCGCGCTCACCAGAATGTGCTGGTAGGCGGCATCGTCAAGTTCAGCACCATGTACTCCGGTGGAGGTGCCGACGCGTCCACGCTGCAGCTGGCACGCGTGCGCCACCTGCAGAACGACATCCAGGTGGACGACGACGTGCTGACCGTGCCATGGCTGGGCAATGCGATGATCCGCGCCTGTTTCAGCGAGCAGGACATCAGGCAGCGCGCCGGTGCTTGCCACGACGAATACGGCTTCTCGGCGAGGCTGGCGCTGGACACGGCTGCCGAGGGTATGCCGGTGCTGCGCTACCAGACCGTGGCGACCCGGTTCCCGGCCGGTGTTTCGCGCTTCGAGGATTCGCTGGCCAAGGGGCCGCTGAAGAAGCAGGATCTGCGCACCGAACAGGACCCTGCGTGTACCTACACGCGGCTGTTCCGCTTCGGGGCGGGGATGTTCCACCCGGACCAGGCGCTGCCGGACTGTGCCGGCTATACCGAACCCTGAAGTGTAGAGTCGAGTCATGCTCGACTGGGGTTCTCGCGTGGCCGGACCAGAGAGCAGCCGAGCGTGGGCTCGGCTCTACAGAAGCCTGTGGCGGCGCTTACTCGCAGCGCGTGGACGTGATGACGTTGTCCTTGTCCACGAACACGCGCAGGCGGTCCTGGCGGATGTCCTTGGTGGTGATGGTGCTGGGGCCGATCGGGTTGACCAGGCCGGCACCACTCTCGCGGGACAGGCGGCGGATGTTGGGCTCATTGGCCGGCTGGCCGATCGCCCAGCCCAGCTGGCTGGCGTCGCAGCGGCCGCTGCCTTTGACTTCCGGGCCAGGGGTGCTGACGCAGGCCGACAGCAGCAGGGCAGAGGCTGGCAGCAACAGGGACAGACGGAATGCGGACATGCGAGCGCTCCTGCGCAGGGGAAGATGACGGGAACGATAGCACCGGGCGTGCGAAAGGCGTCAGCGATCCGGTCATTGCCGGCACAGCGTGGTCATTGCATAGTGGGAGCAATGGCTGGCAGTACGCCAGCAGGCAGGCCGGGCCCTTCCGGCGCAGGTGTTGGGTACGGTATGACGGCAGGCAGTTTCCGCGGCAAGGACAAGACGATGACGGCGCTGGTGTTGTCGTTGCTGGGCATGGCGTTTGCCGCCTCCGCTGCCGATCCGGAACCCGCGCCGGTCGAAACCCCGGTATTCGGCGCCTGGCGCAACCTGCAGACCGAATCCGGCTACGCGCCGGCCCAGCGTAACCTGGCCTTCGCCATGCTGCCGCAGGCGGCCACCCGCGGTGACCGTTTCGCCATTCTTGACCGTGAGGGCAAGCGCACGGTGTGCTGCCTGCAGGTGGCCAGCCCCTCGCTGGGCGTGGCCGCGCTGCGCGAGCAGTACCACCTGCCGCAGGCCTGGGTGACCGACCTGAGCAATGGCCGCAGCTCCGCACGTCCCTATGTGCCGCACGTCTATGCGATGCAGCGGGTTGACGAGCTGGCCGACTACAGCTTCGCCGATGTGCCTGGCGCGTACAGTGACCTGGGCGGGCTGCTGATTCCGGAAGGTGCAGCGCTGGAGGCCGACGGCAGCGCCGTGCGCCTGGGGGACACCCGCTACCCGCTGCATTTCCAGCGCCAGCCGCACGCCGATGACGATGGGGCGCTGGACCGCTACAGCCTGCAGGCCGGCGAGGGTGCCGCCCCGATCGTGGTTGAAGTGCCGTTCGGCACCTACTGATTGCAGCTTCGCACTGGCTAGAATGCAGCGCGGCGCTGTCTGCCGTGCCTGCTCCGTGAGTCGTTGCCGTGTCCCTGCGCCGCTTCCTGCTGTCGTCCCTGCTGCTGTTGTCCGCCTGTGCCAGTGCGCCGCCACCGCCGGCCCATTCCGATGCATTGTGGCGATTGATCGAACGTGACTGCCGGGGCGCCGAAGGTCCACGCGGCGACTGCCTGCGCGTGGAGACGGCCGCAGACCGCCGCGATGTGCTGGTCAAGGATGCGCACGGCGACTACCAGTTCCTGCTGATGCCGCTGGACAAGGTCAGCGGTATCGAGAGCCGCAGCCTGTACCAGCGCGGTGCACCGAACTACTTCGCTGCGGCCTGGCAGGCGCGCAGCCACACCGAGCAGGCCTTGCGGCAACCGCTGCCGCGCAACGTCGCGAGCCTGGCGTTGAACTCGCCGCACGGCCGCTCGCAGCACCAGCTGCACATCCACGTGGATTGCCTGCGTGCCGACGTGCTGCAGGCGTTGGACGCGCATGCCGTTGCCCTGGGCAGCCGCTGGGCACCGCTGCCGGTGCCGCTGCGTGGTCATCAGTACCAGGCCCGCCTGTTGCCGGGCGCGGAACTGACCGCCAATCCGCTCAATCTGCTGGCCTATGACCTCGCCGGCGTGGGCGACGTGGGCCAGTGGAGCCTGGTGGTGGCCGGCCGGGAACCCGTGCAGGGTGGCCCCGGCTTCATCCTGCTGGCCACCCGTGTGGACCCCGGCACCGGTAACGAGGCCAGCGCTGAAGAGCTGCAGGACCACGCCTGCGCAGTGCTGACCGGCGCAGGTGCATCGCTGGAGCGGGTCCGCTAACTCTCGGGGTGCTGGCGGCTGCGCCAGACCGGCGCGGTCAGCGCCAGCAGCTGGCGATCCTGCCAACCGTCCAGATCCAGGTGATGGTCGCGCAGCAGCCCTTCCTGTTCGAAGCCGAAGGCGTGCAGTGCAGTGGCGAACGGGCTGCTGCAGTCCGGTGGCAGCATCACGAACAGGCGGTGCACGCCCACATCCTCGAAAAGGAACGGGCACAGCGCCCGCAGCGCTGCATCCGCGTGCGGGTGCCAATGCTGCAGCGACAGCAGCTCGGCGCAGCGCGTCTGCACGCACTGCAGGCGGACATGCAACTGGTCCAGTACTGTGCCGTGCTCGTCATCGAATACTCCCAGCATCAGCTGATCGTTGTCCTGCTCCAGCCGCGAACGGTGCATGTGGGCCAGGAAGCGGGCTTCCTCGTCGATACCCGCCGGATGGCGTCGGCCGCGCCGGCGGCGATCATCGAACAGGCGCCAGCGCGGCAGGTCGGTACGCTGGAACGGGCGCAGGGTGACCGGTGCGGCCTGCAGCTGCAGCAGGTGACGGCGCAGCACCGGCCGCAACGGGGGGAGAAGCGGGGTGGGATACGGGATCATCATCCCCGGCACGATGGCCGTGCCCGCCCCCCTGCACCATTCAAAACATTGCAAAAATGCGGTGAGCGGCGCCGGGGGACTGATTCGGTTCAGGCATAAGGCCATCAGGCCTGGTCATTTCCGTTGAAACCACCCATTCAGGACACTTTCGTTACGGGATCGTTATGTGCCCCACAGGCCGCTCCCGCTACTACCCGCCCAACTCCCCCCAGGAAGCCCATGTCCGCCTCCCCCAAGGCGCTGCGCCCGCGTCCGCTGGTGCTCGCACTGTCGTCCCTGATGCTGGTTTCGCTGCCGGCCTTCGCGCAGGAAAGCGCGCCCACCACATTGCAGGAAGTGAAGGTCACCGGCTCGCGCATTCCGCGCGCCAGTGTCGAGGGGCCCTCGCCGGTGACGGTGATCAGCCGCGAGCAGATCGACGCGCAGGGCTACCGCAATGCCTTCGATGCGCTGAGCGCGCTGACCGAGAACACCGGCAACGTGCAGGGCGAGGACTTCGGCAATACCTTCACCCCGGCCGCCAACACCATCAACCTGCGCGGGCTGGGCCCGAACCGCACGCTGGTGCTGGTCAACGGCCGCCGCCAGGCCGACTATCCGCTGGCCTACGAGGGCTCGGTGAACGTGGTCAACCTGGCCAACATCCCCAGTGCGCTGATCGAGCGCATCGAGGTGCTGGCGGCCGGTGCGTCGGCGGTGTACGGCTCCGATGCCATCGCCGGTGTGGTCAACATCATCCTCAAGGACCGCTTTGAGGGCGTGGACGTGAACGTGCGGGCCGGCGGCACCCAGCAGGGCGGGGGTGACAACCAGCGCGCGCAGGTTGTGGGTGGCAGTTCCGGCGAGCGCTGGGATGCCCTGTTCGGCTTCGAGTTCGACGTGCGCAAGGCGATCCATGCGCGCCAGCGCGATTTCATGGACTCGCTGGATGATGACCCCGCCGGCAAGGCGCCGCAGGCGACCGCGATCGCGTATCGCCGCAACGCCGCTACCGGTCGCAACATCGATCCGGGCGCCAATGGCTGCGACGCGGCGTCGGACATCTATGGCGGCAGCGTGTTCCGTGCCTTCAACCCGCGCCAGGGCTGGTACTGCGGCAGCAACGAGGCCGCCGCCAGCTACTGGACGGTGCAGACCGAGAAGCGCAACCTCAACGGCTACGGCCTGCTGACCTTCCACGTCAACGAGACCACCGACCTGTTCGCCGATCTGGCCGTGGGCAGTGCACGCATCACCAACAACACCCGTGCGCCCACCTGGACCTCGGCGCGCAACTACTTCTACAACCAGACCACCGGCAACCTGGAAAGCTGGTACCGCCGCTTTGCGCCCGAGGAAATCGGTGGCCTGCCGCGCAACGCCAACCGCTTCCTGGAAAACTCGTGGTCATTCAACGTCGGCGCGCGCGGCCAGATCGGCGACAGTGGCTGGGACTATGAGGCGGTGTACAGCCGCTCGCGTTACGAGAACCGCACCCGCCGCCCGGTGCTGCTGGCCGGTATCAACGAATACCTGCTTGGCCCGAAGCTGGGCGTGCGCAATGGCGTAGAGGTCTATGCGCCGGATCCGGCGCGCCTGTTCCAGCCGCTGAGCCCGAACGAGTACCAGAGCCTGTCCGGCTACCAGGAGAGCCGCAACGCGGCGTGGCTGCAGACCTTCAGCGCCAGCGTCAACGGCCGGCTGTTCGCACTGCCCGGTGGCGACGCTGCGCTGGCCGCGGTGGTCGAGGCTGGCAGCCAGGGCTATCGCAATCGACCGGACCCGCGACTGGGAACCGGCGAGTTCTGGAACACCAGTGCAGGCGTCGGCGCCGGTGGCGAGCGTGACCGTTACGCCGCAGGTGTGGAGCTGCAGCTGCCGTTGCTGCAGTCGCTCACCACCACCCTGGCCGGGCGCTATGACCAGTACCGTGCCGGTGGTGAGCACATCGGCAAGGCGACCTGGAGCTTCGGCGTCGAGTTCCGCCCGATCGAGAGCCTGCTGATCCGTGGTACCGCTGCCACCAGCTTCCGGGCGCCGGACATGAACTACGTGTTCGCGACCGAGACGCGTGGTTACAACCCGGGCATGACCGATTACTGGCGCTGCCGCACCGCAGGCCAGTCGTATGACAACTGCGATTACAACGGCCTGTCGATCGACTACAGCAACCGCGCCAACGCACAGCTGCAGCCGGAAACCGCCAAATCCTATGGTTTCGGCGTGGTCTGGTCGCCGCTGTCCGGGCTGGATTTCAGTGCTGACTACTACGACATCCGTATCGACAATGAGGTCACCAGCCTCGACACCAGCCGTATTCTTCGTGATGAAGCCGATTGCCGCCTGGGCCGCACGTTGGGTGGCGAAGCACGCGATATCGGTTCACCGCTGTGCCAGGACGCGCTGTCGCGGGTGATCCGCAACCCGTCCAATGCCACGGTGCAGCCGGACCAGGTAACCCGCGTGCTGATCAACCCGATCAACGCGGCCTCCGAATCGGTGCGCGGCCTGGACCTGAAGGGCAACTGGCGTTTCGATGCCGGCCACTATGGCCGGTTCACCACGCGCCTGGCCTACACCGTGGTGCTGGAGCACAAGTACCGGCAGTTCTCCGATGATCCGGAGCGTGACATCCGCAATTCGCTGGATGACTACCAGTGGCGCAGCAAGGCCAACGGCAGCATCACCTGGAACCAGGGTGACTGGACCACTACGCTGTACGGCAACCGCTTCGGCTCGCTGCCGAAGACCGATGGCAGTGGCCGCATCGCGCCGTACATGACCTACAACGCCAGCGTGTTCCGCCAGTTCGGCGAGAACCTGTCGGTGGGCGTGATCGTCAACAACCTGCGCGACAGCCGCCCGCCGGCGGACAGGAACGGTGGCGGCTGGCCGTTCTACCCGGTCGGCAACTACGACCCGTATGGCCGCCAGTACTGGGTGCAGCTGGACTACCGGTTCCGCTGATCGGGCGGGCAGACAGAAGGCCCGGCAATGCCGGGCCTTCTGCTGTGTCCCTATCCGCTGTGATGGCGCGCGCCGGCGGCCTAGGGCAGTGCCTGCTGCAGGTACGACTCGATGACGTAGCTGAAAGGCTGCTGCTGGCGGTCGCGCAACAGGGCACGCACCTCCAGGATCACGCCGCGGTCGCCTTCGCCCCGCGGCGGCCAGAACGTCTGGTCGGCCAAGGTCTGGCGCTGGAAACCGAGCGGGCCGACCACGCGACCGAAGGGTTCGTCGGTGCTGTCCAGCACCTGGTTCATGGCCGGGCTGAGATGGCCGGGCAGGTACCAGTTGTCGGCCTCGGACAGCACGCGGCTGCCGCAGACCAGCTGCACGCGGCGATAGCGCAGGTCGGCACCCGGCTTCGCACCCAGCGCCTGCAGCACATCGGCGGGGGCAGGCTTGTCCTGGCCGTGCACACGCACCGCGCGCACCCGCGCCAGTTCGGCCAGGCCGTGCTCGGCGCACCAGTATTCCAGCGTGGCAGTGGCGCTCTGCCCGGACAGCACGCGCTGGTGCAGGCGCTCGACCAGTGCAGCCGGGGCAATGCGCTGCTGGCCCGGCGGCGACTGCAGCGGCGCAGCGGTCGCCGCATCAGTGGCGGACAGGCTGGCGATCGGGGCGGCGGCAAGCAGGGACGCGGCCTGCCAGCGGCGGAGACGATCGTGGCGGTCGGACGGGCCCATGCGGCATCACAGCGGAAACAGGCGCCCATGTTACCCGTTCAGGGGTGTGCACGGCGTGGCTGCGACCGGTTGTCGCAGGGCAGTCATCGTTCTGGTGAATGCGTGCCATCCAGATATTTCGTTGGCCGATGGCTGCGGCGAGGCGCACGATGGCGCCATTCTTGGCATTCCGGGAGTTCCCGATGACCCTCCAGTTCGTCCATGGCGGTGTCGACCGCGACGGTGCGCCACTGCATTTCCATATCCGTGATGGCCGCATCAGGGGGCTTAATGGCGAGGCGGCGCCAGCCGACGGGGCGGAATGCGTCGACCTGCAGGGCTTCGCGGTGCTGCCCGGGCTGGTCGACGGCCACATTCACCTCGACAAGAGCTTCGTCGGCGACCGTTGGCACCCGCACCAGCCGGTGAACAGCCTGCGCGAGCGGCTGGCGGTGGAGAAGGCGGCGGTGGCGGGTGCGGCACCGATGGTGGACCGTGCCGAGGCGCTGATCCGCCAATGCAGTGCTTTCGGTACGGTGGCGATGCGCTGCCATGTCGATATCGACGGCAGCACCGGTCTCGGCCATCTCGAAGCGGTGCGCGAGGCGGCACTGCGCTGCGCCGACATCATGCGGATCCAGCTGGTGGCGTTTCCGCAGGCCGGGGTGATGTCCTGTCCCGGCACCGCCGCCGTACTGGAGCAGGCGCTTGCCGCGGGCGTGGAGGTGCTCGGCGGCATCGACCCGACCACGCTCGATGGTGATGCCGAAGGCCAGCTGGCGCTGCTGTTCGGCCTGGCCGAGCGTTACGGCGTGCAGCTGGACATCCATCTGCACGAGCCCGGCGAAACCGGCCTGGCCCAGCTGCTGCGCATCGCGGCGCGGACGCGGGCTGCCGGCCTGCAGGGGCGGGTTGCGGTCAGCCATGCCTATTCGCTGGGCGAAGTGCCGCTGGCGCGCGCGCTGCAGGTGGGCGAAGCACTGGCCACGGCGGGTGTGGCGATCATGAGCAACGCGCCGGGCGATCATCCGTTCCCGCCGCTGCGCGCGCTGCATGATGCCGGTGTGCGCGTGTTCGCAGGCAATGACAACATCCGCGACTGCTGGTGGCCGTATGGCAATGGCGACCTGCTGCAGCGCGCGATGTTGCTCGGCTATCGGTCGGGCTTCTACACCGATGCCGACCTGATGCTGGCGCTGGACATGGTCACCACCCATGCCGCGCAGGTAATCGGTCTACCGCGCTACGGTATTGCCGAAAGCCTGCCGGCTACGTTCGTGGCGGTGCGCGCCGACCACGGCCCGGCCGCGGTGGCTGCGGTGCCGGTGGAGCGCCGCGTGGTGGTTGATGGCCGCTGGCTCTAGATCCACGCCGCGCACCCCCCTGTAGTGCCGAGCCATGCTCGGCGACCTTTCAGGCGTAATCGTCGGCGCGGGTGGCGATGAATTCCTCAAGCCACGCCAGCAGATGTGCGATGTCGATGACCTCGCCCTGCTCCACGCGCTTGAGCAGCAGTGTGCTGGCGCCGATCTGCAGGCTGCTGTCGGCATAGCGCAGCACTGCATCGATGCCCCAGGCATCGGTGACCTGCATCCAGGCCAGGCCCGGCACGCGCTGGGCCAGGATGTCACCGAACGCAACGCCCAGCGCTTCCCAGCCATCGCCGTCGTCACGATCGATCAGCTCGGCATCGACCACGCGCTGCAGGGTGGTGGCCGCCAGCGGCCACTGCACCGGCAACGTCGGAAAGCCGGCGGCCACGCGCGCGGCGATCAGCGAACGCTGGTGCTGCAGATGCGTCTGCAGGGCTGCAGGCAGGGGATCGAAGCGGGTCGGGGTTTCGTCGGACATGGCGAGGCGCCGTGGAGCACGGAAACAGGCACTGTAGCCAGAGATGTAGTGCCTTGGTGCGGCAGGTCTGATCAGATATCGATGATCAATGCGCGAACTCTGATTGCTCCCGCAGGTGCAGCATCAAGGTCCGTATACGTCATTCTGCGCGGCTCAATCGTCCTCTCATGGGCTCAGTTGGACTTTAGCGCTTGCTGGATGATGAGCTCCTCGAGGGCTTCAAGCAGATGATTGATCTCGATGGCCTCGCCTTCTTCGACGCGCTTGATCAACATGGTGACGGCGCTGACGATGCTGTTGGCCTCTCCATAGCGTAGAACCGCATCGACGCCCCAGGCATCGGTTACCTGGGTCCAGGCAAGTTCCGGTACACGCTGTGCTAGACAGTCACCGAATGCGACCCCTAGTGCTTCCCAACCGTCACAATCATCGCGATCGATCAGTTCTGCATCGACTACGCGTTGCAGCGTGCTCGGCAGCAGCGGCCATTGAACAGGAACGGTGGGGAACGCAGATGCGACGAGGGCAGCAACCTGTGCACGCTGCTGCTGCATGTGCGCGATGAGTGCAGGTGGCAGCGGATCGAACCGCATGTCGGCTTCGTCCTTCGGAGCAGGGGTCAAAGTAACCTGGTACGTGCTGGTCATAGGCGGGGTAATCCGGAGAAGGGCGTTCACCACCCTATCGCCCAGACTTTGGGTACGCCATCAGTGGGCCGTTTGCGACAAGCATGTATTTGCTGGCGCACCAGTGCCCTTTTCGATGCCGGAGGGTCGTTTCGATCCACACATGGCGTGGATCTACTGTGGTCAGTCCGGTTCGCGCTGTACCTGCCGCCACAGCTCGCTGGCCAGCGCACGCACGGCGTCATCAGCGTCCGCGCGATGCAGCAGGCCGATCTCGTAGTTGTCGATCACCGGCAGCTCGCGCTCGCCATCGATGATGCGGTGCTCGCGGCTGACCGCGCGGCGTGGCAGCAGGCTGATGCCGATGCCATCGGCCACCGCGCCCTGGATGCCGCTCAGCGACGAGCTCGTGAAGGCGATGCGCCAGCGCAGGCCCAGCGCTTCCACGGCATGGATCATCTCGTCGCGGTACAGTCCGCGCGGCGGGAAGGTGACCAGCGGCAGCGGGTCCTGCTGCAGGCAGCTGCTGCGCAGGCTGTCGATCCAGTGCATCGGCTCGCGCCGGCAATGCACCGCCTGGCGGCTGTTGCGGCGTTGCTTGACCAGCACCAGGTCCAGCTCACCGTGGTCGAAGCCCTGCGCCAGGTCGCGGCTGAGGCCGCTGCTGATCTCCAGCTTCACCTGCGGGTGGCGACGGCTGAAGGCGGCCAGCATGCGGGTGGTCTGCGGGTTGACGAAGTCCTCCGGTACGCCGATGCGGACCGCGGTTTCCACCGTCGCGCCGGCCAGCGCCTGTGCCATTTCCTCGTTCAGGTCGAGCATGCGCCGCGCGTAGCCGAGCAGGGTGTGGCCGGCATCGGTGGGGTGCACGTCGCGATGGCCGCGCTCGAGCAGGCGATGCCCGGCCAGTTCCTCCAGCCGCCGCACCTTCTGGCTGACCGTGGACTGGGTCGAATGCAGGCGCGTGGCCGCCGTGGTGAAACTGCCGCAGTCGGCCACCATCACCAGCGCCCGCAGCAGGTCCAGTTCGAACAGGGTTCTATTCGATTTGGCACTGTCTTGCATTTGAACATTTCACTTCTGGATACCCAGGCCGACTTCTACCATGCGGGGCAGGGGCCGGCAATGCGCGGCTGTTGCTACCGTCGCACGGCGTTCCGTGGCGACGGACACGAGGAGATACTGTCATGCGCGTCCATCATTCCGCTGGCTGGCCTGCGCCCTTCGCGCGCGCGCTGCTGTTGTGCCTGCTGGCCATGGTCACCCCCGCCTGCACCGCCATGTCCCGGGCCGACGCAGACGCGCGCCTGCGGGATGCTGCCAGCCGCGGCGACGCCGATGCGGTGCGACAGGCGATCGAGGAGGGCGCCACGCTGGAGGCGCGCGATGGCCAGGGCCGCACCGCGCTGCTGCTGGCCACGCACGGCAACAACGTGGAGGCCGCGCGCGAGCTGATCGAAGCCGGTGCCGACGTCAATGCCAAGGACGCGATGCAGGACAGCGCCTACCTGTACGCCGGCGCGCGGGGCCTGGATGAGATCCTGGCGATGACCCTGGCGCACGGCGCCGATCTGCGCAGCACCAACCGCTATGGGGGCACTGCGTTGATTCCGGCCGCCGAGCGCGGCCACGTCAGCACCGTGCGCATGCTGCTGCGTGCAGGTGTGGCGGTGGACCACGTCAACCGCCTGCACTGGACCGCGCTGCTGGAAGCGATCCTGCTTGGCGATGGTGGTAAACGCCATGTGCAGATCGTGCAGCTGCTGCTGGAGGCCGGTGCCGACCCGGAGCTGGCCGATGGCGATGGCGTAACGCCACTGGCGCACGCGCGCCAGCGTGGCTATGCCGGCATTGAAACCCTGCTGCGCCAGCACGGCGCGGCGCGCTGAACCGCTACCCCTTCCACCCGCACGCTGGGCGTGCCCATCAGGATGCTGTCCATGTTCCGTTCCCGTCCGTTGTCCCTTGCCATCCTCCTTGCGGTAGCACCTCTGTCGGCGTCTGCCGCCGAGCGCGCCGACCTGCTGATCCGCAATGCCACCGTGGTCGATGTCGAGCACGCCAGCACCCTGGCCGGGCAGAGCGTGGTGATCCGCGGCGAGGACATCGTCGCCGTCGGTCCAGATGCGCAGCTGCGCAGCCAGTGGAGCGCGGCCCGCCAGATCGATGCCAAGGGCAAGTACCTGATCCCGGGGCTGTGGGACATGCACGTGCATTTCGGCGGTGGCCCGGCGCTGATCGAAGAGAACAAGGCACTGCTGCCGCTGTACATCGCGCACGGCATCACCACCGTGCGTGATTGTTCCGGCGATCTGCCCGAGCAGGTGCTGCAGTGGCGTGGCGAAATCGCCAAGGGCACGCTGTTCGGCCCGCGCCTGCTCAGTTCCGGCGCGAAGATCGAGGGCATCAAGTCGGTGTGGAAGGGCACGATCGAAGTGGGCAGCGAGACCGACGTCGACAAGGCGATCACCCGACTGCAGCACGACAGGGTCGATTTCGTGAAGATCACCGACAGCACGCTGAAGCCGGAACTGTTCCTGTACTCGGCCGGACCCTCAACGGTGGCCGCATCCTCGATTTCCTTGACCAGGATGACCACGCCAACGACCCGTACCTGGCCTACATCGGCCCCGGCCTGCGCGCGACCTACCAGTGGCGCGTGGACCGCGCGGCGAAGGCGACGCCGGCGCAGATCGAAGCGCGCCACGCGCAGTACCACCAGGTGGCCGCGGTGCTGCCGATGCTGCAGGAGGCCGGCGTGACGATCATCGCCGGTACCGATGCGGGCTTCCTCAATTCGTTCAATTTCCCGGGCATCGCCCTGCACCAGGAGCTGCAGCTGTTCGTGAAGGAGGGCCTGAGCGCGCCGCAGGCGCTGTCGGCCGCCACCCGTTCCGGCCCGGCCTGGTTCGGCCAGATGGACCGCTACGGTGGCGTTGCACAGGGCAAGGCTGCCGATCTGGTGCTGCTGACCGCCAACCCGCTGCAGGACATCGCCGCCACCGAGAAGATCGACAGCGTCATCCTGCGTGGCAACGTGTATGACCGCGCCGCGCTGGACAGGATGCTGGCCGACACCAAGGCCAAGGTCGCGGCGTGGAATGCCGAGGCGGCGAAGGCCAATTGAGGGTGGGGCGGGGCGGAATCCACGCATGGCGTGGATCTACCGGTTGCCGTCCGGGCATCCATACCCGCGATCAGCAGTAGATCCACGCCATGCGTGGATGATGCGGCCGATGACCTAACGCGGTGCCGGCCGCATGCCATGCAGCTGCGGCAGTGCGGCCTTCATCGCATCGATGAAGGCGCGCAGCCGCGGCGGCTGCTGGCGCGCGGCAGGAAACACGACATGCACCGGCAGTGCCGGCGCCTGCCAGTCCGGCAGCAGCTGCACCAGACGCCCTTGGGCGAGGTCGTCGGCCACCAGCCAGGCCGAGACCACCGCTGCGCCCAACCCGGCGCGTGCAGCCTGCTGCACCACGAACAGGTTGTCGCTGAGCAGGCGCGGGCTGATCGAAAGGGTATGCGCGCGCCCCTGCGCGTCATGCAGCAGCAGGCGTTCGCGGTAGTAGGTGACCAGCGAGATCCATGGCAGTGCCTGCGCCTGTTCCGGCGTACTGACCGCCGTGGCGTCCACCAGCGAGGGCGCTGCCACGACGATGCGCGGCACTTCGGCCAGCGGTAGTGCCACCATGCGCGGTTCGTCGACCGGTCCCACACGCACCGCGCAGTCGATGCCTTCGGCGATGAAATCCGGGCGACGATCTTCCAGGATCCACTCCAGGCTCAGCTGTGGGTGCTGGGCGAGGAACGCGAGCATGGTCGGAAGCAGCTGCGCCTGGCCAAAGGCATGCGGCACCATCACCCGCAGGCGTCCGCGCAGCGTTTCCGGTTCGCCGTTCAGTTCGGCCTGCAGCGACTCCCATTCGTCGACCACGCGTTGTGCATGACGCTGGCAGCGCAGGCCGTCCTCGGTCAGTTGCAGGCCGTGGGTGGAGCGCTGCAGCAGGCGCAGGCCGAGCTGTCGCTCCAGTGCCTGCAGGCGTCGGCTGACCGTCGGCTGGGTGGTGCCCAGCTGCAGGGCCGCAGCAGACAGGCTGCCGGCATCGACGATGCGTAGGAAGGTGCGCAGCAGATCCAGGCGATCAGCGCCGGTGGCGAGGTCATTCATGCATGTTGCGTATGAAATATATGTACCAGAGCCTACTACAGACGTCTGGCGAATACAGGCAGGATACGCCCACTTCCTATCCGGGCTCTCCCATGTCTACCCCCTCGCTGTCTGTTGCGGCCGCACCGGCGACCGTACCTTCCACCCCGTTGGTGCTGGCAATGGCTGCCGGTGCCGGCTTCTCGGTCGCGTCGCTGTATTACAGCCAGCCCATGCTGGGCCTGATAGCCCAGGACCTCGGCGCAGGTGAGCGCGCCGCCGGCCTGGTGCCAACCCTGACCCAGCTCGGCTACGCACTGGGCATCCTGCTGCTGGCACCGCTGGGCGATCGCTTTGACCGCCGCCACCTGATCCTGTTGAAGTCCGCGCTGCTGGCGCTCGCCCTGGGCGCAGCAGCAATGGCCGGGCAGCTGCCGGGCCTGCTGGTGGCCAGCCTGCTTGTCGGGCTGACGGCCACCCTGGCGCAGGACATCGTGCCCGCCGCTGCGGTGCTGGCGCCGGACGCGCAGCGCGGCCAGATCGTCGGCCGGGTGATGACCGGCCTGCTGCTCGGCATCCTGCTGTCGCGGGTGGTCAGTGGCGTGGTGGCTGAAGCGTGGGGTTGGCGCACGCAGTTCGTGCTGGCGGCGGTATCGGTGGCGGCGATGGGCGCGGTGATGGCGCGTGCGCTGCCGCGCTTCGCGCCGACCAGCACGCTGCGCTATCCGGCGTTGTTGGGTTCGTTGTTGGCGTTGTGGCGCGAGCAGCCGCAGCTGCGCCGTGCGGTGGCCAGCCAGTCGCTGCTGGCCGTGGGATTCAGCGCGTTCTGGTCGACCCTGGCGCTGATGCTGCATGCCCGCCTGGGGCTGGGTAGTGCGGCGGCGGGTGCGTTTGGTATTGCGGGTGCGGCCGGTGCACTGGCCGCGCCGTTTGCCGGCCGTTTTGCTGATCGACTGGGGTGCCATGCGGTGGCACGGC
Organism: Stenotrophomonas sp. CASM101; assembly: GCF_049384845.1. Taxonomy (NCBI): domain Bacteria; kingdom Pseudomonadati; phylum Pseudomonadota; class Gammaproteobacteria; order Lysobacterales; family Lysobacteraceae; genus Stenotrophomonas; species Stenotrophomonas sp. CASM101. Next base: position 277,475 of record NZ_JBMRFR010000004.1, read on the forward strand.
TGGCGATTGCGGTGGCGCTGCTGGGCTTCGGCCTGCTGCTGGCCGAAGCCTGGTTGCCGGCCACCGCGCTGCTGCCGTTGCTGGTGGTGAGTGCGCTGCTGTTCGACTTCGGCTTCCAGTCGGCGCTGGTGGCGCACCAGACCCTGGTCTACGGCCTGGTACCGCCGGCACGCAGCCGGCTCAATGCGCTGTTGTTCACCGGCATGTTCATCGGCATGGCCGCCGGCGGTGCGCTGGGCAGCTTGGCGCTGGCGCAATGGGGATGGCACGGCGTGGCCTGGTTGGCGGTGGTGTGTGCGGGCAGCAGCCTGCTGCTGCGTTTGAAGTAGGGGGGTGTTTGGCAGGGCTTGCAGCCCTGCACCTGCTGGAGGCAACAGCAACAGCAACAGCAACAGCGGGGTTACTGTAGGGAGGCGGGGTGGGTCCGGTTGCGGGGGACGCCGTGAATCCCCAGTCCGGCCCAGCCGCTGGCGGCTGGGCGTTCGGGCGCTTGCGAAGCAATGCTTCGCAAGCGAAGCGCCCTCACCCATGGGGGCTCGGTCGCGCCTTGCTCGTGTGCGCT